>JAYVYS010000631.1:0-4768 GCA_043784005.1 Isosphaeraceae bacterium | reverse complement strand
CGTCGGGTTCGCTGGGGCGGATGAAACCGAGGTTGATCGTGTCGAGATTCAGGAGCTTGGTCCGCGTCGGAACGCGCGCCATCAGCAGCTTATTCCACTCTTGGGGCCGCGGAAATCCTTCACTCTCGACCGCCAACGCCTCGGTATACCAGTGGGGAATGTTGAATCCGGTTTGCTGCAACGTGATGACATGGACCACCTCGTGTTTGAGCACTCTGGCCCAGTTGAACGGCTTCCGTGTCGCCTTCGGGCTCGCCAGCGCGACGACCGTCCCCGTACAGGCACCGACCGTCGGCACGAACCGCACGCCCACGGTCCGAGCGCTAAACCATGCGTGGGTCGTCATGATCTCGATCTTGGTCAATCCGGGCGGTTCGTAGCCGAAACGTGTGGTCAGCTCCGGGTAGATCGATTCGAGATAGCGAGACATGTACTTGCCGTGAAGGGCGTCTTGCTTGGTCTCGACGAGCACCGAAAAATGGGGGCTGAGCACGGGGGTGTACTTGGTCATCTCCTTCAAGACCTTCATCTGATTGAAGGCGCGGACGTTGAAGGGATCGGAGTCGAACGCGGTGTCGAACAAGGCTTTGGCCTCGGTCTCGCGGCCGATCTGCATGTAGAGCATCCCGAGCCCGATCGGGGCCTCGGCGCGACGCGGGTCGGCCTGAACCGCGAGGAGAAATGCCCGTTCCGCGGCGTGATACTTGCGGCGGTCGGCCAGGCGCTCGCCAAGGGCCGCGTAGAACGTGGCGGGGGCGGAATTGTTCGCCAGCGCGGCGGCTTCGGCGGCGGCGGCCCCGGCGGGATCGACGAGAAGCCGACAACTCGCCGCGAGCCGGGCGAGCGCGTCCTCATCCTTCGGGTTTTCCGCGACGGCCTTCAAGGCATCGGCCTTGGCATCGGCGAACCGTTCGTCGGAGATGTTGAGGTCGGACAACAAGACCCGCGCCGGAGCGAAGCGCGGGTTGATCCGAAGGGCGCGCTCGGCTTTGGCGCGGCCGCCAGAGAGCTTGTAACCCTGAAGGTCGGCCACGCCGAGGGTCACGATCACCTCGGGGGCCAGCGGGTTGATCTGCAAGGCCCGAGTCAGCTCGGGAATCGCCTTTGACTCATCATAACCCGACAGGAACAAGCGGCCTTCGAGCCAAGGAGCCTGCCAGCAATGCGGGTCGGCCTTGATGGCGCCTTCGTAGATCTCGCTGATCACGTCGCTGAGCGATTCGGACAGCTCCTGGCCTCGGGCATTCGCGCGGTAGTAACGTTCAGAGGCCTGGCCCACGATCAGGAGGGAGTCGGCATTCTTGCTGATCTCGTTCTGATGGGTGTTGTAGCGGTCGACGAACCATTTCCAGGCTTCGAGGGCTTTGTCTCCCTCTCCTCTGGCCTCATGGATTCGGCCTTGAATCCACCGCGAAGGAAGATGATCGGGGCTGGCGGCAAGCGCCGCGGTGACGTCTTTTGAAGCCTCATCCCAGTCGCCCCGGCCGAATTTCAACTCGGCGAGCCGCGCGAGGAGGTCGGCGTCGTCCTTGCGAACCTTAAGGTATCCCTCGACGATCTCCTGAGCCTTCTCATACTCTCCCTGAGCGGCGAGGCAATCGGCACGACCCAGCGCGATGGTGACGCCGTCGCGAGGGTCGCGTTTTCCGGGAGCCTTATCGGCTTCATCGTAAGCGTCAATCGCTTCGGCATATCGGCCGTTTTGCCAGAGCCGTCGGGCGCTTTCAAGGCGGTTCGGCTCGTCCGCTCTTACCGCGAATGAGCCCGTGACGACCGCGAGGAACCACCCGCGGATCAGAATATTGCGCAACATACCCACCTCCTGTGAGTTCCACGGTAACATAGCCCTTCGCGGGAAAGGAAGCGTCGGCGACCGTTGTCATGGCTCCCGCTTTCCTTTCCGTCTCAGCTCACACTGGCCATCCCGCGTGAGAGGCCCCCGATGGCGACGCCCCAGACCGAGCCGCGCTACCGTTTGGTCGTGTTCGACGCAATCGACATTGAGGACGAAGCGCCTCCCGTTCGCGACCTTTTCTGCAAGGTCACCGGCCTTCACGCCGCCGACGCCATGCTTTGGATCGCACGCGCCCCGGCGGTCTGGCCGCACCCACTCTCGGCCGAGCAGACCCGCAATCTCCTCGACGGGCTTTATGAACTTAAAGTCGCCGCCGAGGCCTGGCTCATTGATGTTTTTCCCGATCTGAACCCGGTTCGAACCATCCATGAGGCCGCCTGTCTCTCCGAAGGTTTTCGGGTGACCGGGCTCCGGGGCGAGCCGACGCATTGGGTCCCCTGGAACAAGATTGAGATGCTCTGCGCCGGGAGAATCGACACCGAGGACGAGTCCAGATCGCCATCGCCGCCGAAATGGCCCTCGGCCGTCGCGACGGGAATTCGCGCTCTGACTTTACGCAAACCCAGACCTTCCGACCGCTGGTCAAGAGCCGGGCGCGTGCCCCGCGATCCCGTGGGTGAGGTCATCATCGTGCGCAAAGACCCGAGGCTGGCGTTTCGAGTGGTCGAAAGCCAGATGAATTATTCTTATCTCGGCGATGCCTTGAGCCCGCTCGCCGCCGAGAATTTTCCGAAGTTTCTCGCCGACCTGGTGGCTCGCGCCGACGAAGCTTATTTGACCCCTTCCACACGGTCGCTCGTTTCACACGGTGATCCGGCCGAATACATGTTCGCAACTTCGCAGGCCCTCGCGGATTATGCGCTCCATCGGCTCTTGTGGAGCTGGTACAAGCGAGACCGCGAGGCCGCGCGGGACCAACCCGACGGGGCCGGGGCGACCGAAGCTTGAGCGCGCGGCTCCGCCTCGTCGAACCAGTTCCAAAATGAGACCGCCTGTTCCCGGAATAACGGATCTGTCCGAAGCTTGAATTTCGTGTTATATCATGCGGCCATCGCGATCGAGGCCGGGCAAATTCCGTATCAGGTCAAGGACGACAACATGCCGACGCCAGTGGTGACACCGGGCCCGGCTCCGGGCCGGGACCGTGATCGATCGTGCTTGACAGCGCGCAGCGCCCTCTGGGCGGTGATCGGCGTCTCGACACTCCTGCGGCTGCTCTGGGCGCAAATCCTTGGCCCGGCCATTGATGAACCGTATTACCTCCAATACATCCTGCATCCCGCTCTCAGCTACTTTGACCATCCACCCATGGTCGCGCTCGTCGGGGCGCTGGGGGTGGTGCTGGCGAGAGACGCCTTTTCGATCCTGGGTCTTCGGGTCGGCTTTATCCTCTTGTTTGCCGGCTCAACCTGGCTCATGGCGCGGTTGACATCACGTTTTTATGGTCCTCGAGCGGGGGTCGTCGCCGCAATCGTCCTGAACGCAACGGGATACTTCGGGATGGCGGTCGGCACCATCGCGCTACCCGACGGACCGCTTCTGTTCTTCTGGCTCCTGACTCTCAATGCGCTGGCCATCGCGCTGACGAACCCGGACAGGATTCCAGCATGGCTCGGGGTGGGTCTTGCCTGGGGAGGGGCCATGCTGAGCAAGTACCACGCGGTCCTCTTGCCCGTGGGGGCGTTGCTCTATCTGGTGCTTCGGCCCAAGGCCCGGCGATGCCTCGCAAAGCCGGGGCCCTACCTGGCGGTGGCGGTGGGTCTGGCCCTGTTCTCGCCTGTCGTCTTTTGGAATGCGACACACGGGTGGGCCTCGTTCTTGTTTCAGGGGGGTCGCGCGTCGGCCTCGTCCGGGCTCCGTCTCGATCACCTCGCGGTGGCTGTCGGCATCGAGGCGCTGTACCTTTTCCCCTGGCTTTGGGTGGCCTTGATGGTCATCCTGATTCGGTTGGCGCGAAGTGGGCCGCGCAACTGGGATGAAGGCGAGACGTTCCTGATCTGTCAGGCGATTCCGGCGTTGGTGCTCTTTCACGGGATCGCTTCGTTCCATCGGATCATGCCCTATTGGCCGCTCTTCGGATTCATCTCGCTGATTCCCCTGTTGGGCCGGAACTGGGCGGAGGGACTGAGGACGCACCCCGTGGTTCAAGGAAGATGGCTGGCGTTAACGGCGGTCATCCCAGTGCTCTTGGCGGCGACGGTCTCTGCGCAAGACCGGCTTGGCCTGTTCGAGGATGGTCAGGGCCGGCTTCTGGGCCTGATCGCGCCGGCGAAAGACCCGACCGTCGAACTGATCTGTTATGAACAGGTCGCCGAGGAATTGGAACGTCGCGGCCTTTTGGATGACCCGAAGACGTTTCTTTTCACCGATTCCTGGGACCGCAGCGCCAGGCTCGCTCTCGCGACGCGCGGCAAAGCCAAGGTGGCGTGCTACAACCTCGAAGCGCGGAGTTTTTCGTTCTGGAGCCGACCCGAGGATTTCGTGGGCCGCGACGGAATTTTTGTCGAGGACGAACGACGTCCCGGGCATCTTTCCCACTATGCCAAGTTCTTCGTCAAGTACGGACCGATCGGCACAGCGCGGATCGTCCGGCGCGGCATTGTCGTCCGCGAGGTTTACCTTTACCGAGGAACCCACCAGACCTGGGCCTTCCCCTTCAACGGGCTCATCGCCGCACGGAGTCCGCAACCGAAGGCCGTCAGCCAGTCTCGCGATGGCCTCCTCCGGTGACCGGGATGATATCGCCGAAGTCCGAATGGGAGACCGCCGTGAAGCGCCGATCGGACATCCTTTCAAGCAAGGGTTCCCTCGGCTCTCGCCCCCTCTTTCACGCTCGGCAAATCGCTTCCATCTTCTCCGGCGGAAAATCCTTGATGCGCTCGGCGAGTTCGTCGAAGCCCTCGGTGTAGCCCG
>JAYVYS010000630.1:0-5838 GCA_043784005.1 Isosphaeraceae bacterium | reverse complement strand
CGACTTGTGAAACGATAGCCGGGATTGGCGAAACGGCTCCCGGTGGTCATCGTTTGGTCAGCGCGAAGCTGAGGAAGTCCGTACGCGTAACGGCCATTTGATCCCTTGACGAGTGGCTGATATTGCTCGATCCGAGGGGCGAGAACGCGAGCCGGCGCGATCAGTCCCGGAGCGAACATGTGTAGCTCGGCGGCGTCCGCGATCAATCGCTCGGAGAGGAGATCGTAATACGCGGCTTTGGCGCGGACGGTTTTCTGGTCGCCGTTGCCCGCGACCTTCCGCTCGTCCTGCCGAATCACGACGTCACCTTCCAGATAGACTTCCATCGGCTGACTCGGGCTATCGATCTGCTCGCCGCCTGGACCGACGGAATAGCTCTTGCCCTTGTCGTCGACCCGCCGCCAGATGATCGCGCTATCGGCCGAGATATCGATGATGCCGAACTGGGGCGACTCCGTGACCATGTTGAAGCCACCGCGGATCACCACGGTATCGAGCCCGTTAACGACGGGAAGCCGTTCGGTAAAGAACTTGGGATTCCCGGTCCTGGGATAAATCTTCGTGATTCGTTGCGAGCCGGGCGTTACTGGGACAAACGCTTGAGGACCGGCCGGCCTGGCGGGCGCGGCTCGATTTCCATTCGGCGAATTCGCTGGCGCGGGAACATCGTCGGTCCCCGGCGCGGGCAGCGGCGCGAGTTCCGTCGAGGGCGTCGAAGGTGTCTCGGGAACGATTGGTACAGTCGGCGCGGATCGCAGAGGAGGCTCCTCGATGGCGGGCGAAAGTTCGCCTGGCTCTTGCATTGCGGAGGCGTCCGACGTTTCTTCCGGAGATTGCGCTGAGATCCGTGTTCGAATGATCGACGGGTCCAGTATGGGCAAGACGATCGGAGCAGGCACATTTCGCGTTCGCGTCGTCGGCACCGGTTCGAGGACAAACTCACGAGGAGTCGAAACGGGCTCCAGATTCGGCTTCTGTACTGTCCGCACCTGCGGTTGCGAGCGCGCCGCGATCTTGTCGTGTCGCTTATCCGCGAAACCCGAACGACGCCAGACGGCGCGCCCTTGAGGCGGGCCGTCAACGCGCGTCAAACCCGATCGGGTGTAAGCCCGGAGCGAAACGACTTCGCTGGACTGGAAGCTCATTCGTGATGAGTGATTTGACGGCGTTCCACTGAGACCTTCGGCGTAGACGTCAAGGGTATAGGAGGGTTGGCCCGAAGATCGATCCTCGATCACACGGACGACCGCCTCTTCGGAACGAACACCCTCGGCGCCTTGGAGTACGGCCGATTTACCGGAAAGAAGAATCCACTGAACGCCGTCTCGTTCCCAGACGACAACCCGGCTCGCGGCCAGCGTGATCGGTTCTCGGGAACGGACCGTGGGCGTCCTGGTGGCGTCGTGGTCGTTCGGGACTTGAGCCTTGGCGCTTGCGAGCGTCGCAAGGAACAAAGTCGAGGCGGAGAGGATGTGCCAGGACCGTCTCCGGTACGACGTGTCGCGGCTGGAATGGTCGTGCCTGCGCACGGTTCCTCCCTCGGTTCACCTACCGAACGCTCGAGTGGGGCCGGCCTTCCATGGCCGAACCTCGATCCACGTGCTTTGCGCTACGCGAACGCGGCGGGTTCAAGGGTGAAAATCGAGAGTGGTTCGACAAGACATGCGCGTGACGTGGCGATTGCGGGCGGAGACTACTCTTTCACTCGGAGATGGTCAACCCGAGTCGAACCGACGGGGGTTCATGCCTTCTCCGAGTGGCGATCAAAAGGCGTGATCAAAGAGACGAGATTCCAGGTTCGAGAGACAAGATTCGACAGGCGATATTTGAGACGCACGTTCGGCGAGGGTCTCCCGACCCCGTCGCTATTGGATAGAAGTCAAGCTGTAATAACCATTTCGAGCACGACGGGGTCTGGAGACCCTTGCCGATCGTCGTGATTTGTGAGGCGAGAATCGAAAACGCCGTTTCGGACCTCTATTTTGCATCTCGAATCTGGTCTCTCGAATTCCCTCTTATTTCCAAGACGATCGAAAAGGAAACGACCGGGAACCAGACGGCTTTCCGTTTCGCACTCGACCGCCAGATCGCCTTATGTGTCACGACTTTGCCGCGTTACGAAATGGCATGCCGAGGCTTGGGGTCTTTGAGATGAAGCCGCTGAGTCGGGGTCAGGCCGTAACTGAGTCCCAGGAGCTTGACCGGGTGGAGTGTTCGTTTTGGGGACCCTTGTTCCATTTGCATTCGACAGGCGCTGCATTCGGTCGCGCCGATTTCGATGTCGGTATCACGAAGTCGGTTCAGGAGGCCCCGACCGGCACGGAGGGAAGTGCGAAATTGGTCAGTTCTCAGACCAAAGGTTCCCGCCATGCCGGAACACCCCCGGTCGATGAACTCGACTTCCAGTTCAGGGATGCGACGGATCAAGTCGAGCCCGGGAGTTCCGATTTTCAAGGCCCGAAGATGGCAAGGCTGGTGGTATCCCACCTTGGCCCGAATGGGAAGCGCCGGCGTCGGCAACTGACCTCGCGCGTCGAGGCCGACGAGATACTGGCCGATGTCGTAGGTGTTTTCCGCAACGAGCGCGGCATCGAGGTTGTCGGTCAGCCGGAGATACTCCTGGCTGATCATCACTGCGGACGTGGGCTCGGAGCAGACAATCGTGTAGCCGTCGCGAACCGCGTTCGCGAGAACTCGGAGATTGGCCACGGCGAGGTCGCGCGCCCGATCCACGTCACCCGCCACGAGCGCCGGCATTCCAGAGTCGCGCTGGGCGGTGGGTACGAAGACGTTGACACCGGCATGACGGAGAACTCCGACGATGGACTCCGCAAGGTCTTGATCGAAGTAGTTGGCATAGAGGTCGACGAAGTAAAGGACGCGCGGGCCGGGTTCTTGCGGTTTCGGCCGAGTCAACCCAAGTCGCGCGGCGCGACGAGTGAACGGCGTGCGGTGGACACGAGGGAGGCATCGAAGTCGAGAAAGACCGAAAAGGCGCTCGGTTAGCCATCGTGCCGGCCTGTTCGCAAGGAAGGCGTTACTGAGAATCGGCAACCGGCTTGCGATACGTGCCCAAAGCTCGATTCTCGAAAACGCCCAGTCGGCTGGCGGGAGGCCATGGTTCTCGACATACGCGGCTTTGGCTTCGAGCATGAGTGTGGAGACATCGACACCCGACGGGCATTCCGTGGAACAGAGCTTGCAGTGCAGGCAAAGCCCCGCGCTTTCTCGAAATTCCTCGGTTCCCCAGAGTTTCGGGTCGAGCTGCCCGGAGGCGATTCCGCGCATCAAACCCGCTTTGGCCCGAGGCGCGGCGCGTTCGGACCTCAACGCGCGAAACGTCGGACACATTCGCAGGTCGGGTTCCTGCGTCCGGCAGGCCCCGCAGCCATTACATGCCGAGGCCGTTTCGATCAGGCTCTGCTCGCACCACCTGAGGACGGGCAGAAGAAAGGCAGTGGAGATTCCCGGAGCCGTCGCGGGCTCGACCACGGCCATCTCTCCCGATCCCTCGGCGATTTGAACGGGTGGCACTTCCTTCGAGGGATATCGGCGTAAGTCTTTGAGCATCAAATGCGGATCGTCGCCGATGACTTTACCGGGGTTGAGGATGTTTTCAGGATCAAAGGCGTCTTTGACTTCGCGAAACACAGGGAACAGATCGCCGAACTGATGGCGGAGAAACTGCGTTCGGGCCAAACCACACGCGGCTTCCCCCGATACCGTGCCTCCAAGTTCGAGCGCGGCGGAATAGACGTCGGTCGCGATCGGCTCTAGCTTGGCCACGTCGGAGGGTTCGGACGTATCAAGGAACGGGCGCGGGTGGAGATGCCCGTGCCCTGCGTGTGCCCCCAGCGTCCAGCTCACGTCGTATACCTTCATGATGTTTTGAAGGCGCTGAACCATTTCCGCCAGGTGTTCCGGAGGTACGGCGATGTCGTCGATGAACGAGATCGGCCGTGCTCGCCCTTTCATTCGCATTAACAAAGGTTCAATGGCCCGAGGGAGCGCCAACATCCGGTCGCAGTCAGCTCGACGAGGCGTGATGACCGGGTCGGAAACAAGATGACCTGACCGCGCGACGTGGTTGGCCGTCTTACGTGCCCGAGCGAGTACCTCGTCGGGATCATCGCCTTCAAACAGCAGAATAAGAACAGACTCCGCCGCATCGGTGATCCATTCGCGAAATTGCGGGCTCACTTCTCTTGCCAGACGGATCGCGCGCCAGTCGTGAAGCTCGCAGGCCGCTGGAGATCCTTCGAGGCATCCGGAGACGGCGGCCGCGGCGTCGGCGATCCTGGCGAACGGCAGCAAAACACTCGCATGAGCACGTGGGATCGGCACGGTCCGCAGCGTGATTTCGGTCACCAACGCAAGCGTTCCTTCCGAGCCGACAATCAAGCGGGGTAAGTGAATCCCCATTCCGGAAGCCGCTTTCGCAAGAGCGTAACCGGCGCGATTGCGCGGACAGCTCGGAGCCTTCCGGACCAGTACGTCAAGGTTCCGACGGACCAAAGCACCCAGTTTGCGGACGGCGACCCCCGTGAAATCCTTGGGTTCGTCGTCGAACGCCGGCCAAGGTGTGCGCCCCAAGTCGGCGGTTTCTCCACCGGAGTAAACCACGCGAAGACGGTCGACGTGGTCTCCGGTGGTTCCGTATCTCAGCGAGGACGGTCCCGCGGCATCCACGGCCACCATTCCACCAAGGGTGCGAACGTTCGAGCCCGACGGGTCGGGACCGATCCGCCTTCCCGAGGGGGCGAGCCGCGCGTTGAGTTCGTCCAGCACCACGCCAGGCTGAACCACCACGCGGTCCGGCTCGATGGCGATGACTCGTCGAAACGAGCGGCTGAAGTCCACGATCAGACCCGCGCCCAGCGCACCCCCCGCTCGACCGGAACCCGAACCGCGAGCCGTGACGGGAATTTTGTTCTCCGAAGCGTAGCGAACCGTGTTCACCACGTCTTGCTCGCAGCACGGTGCGATCACGCCAAGCGGGTCGATCTCGTAGAGACTGCCATCGACGGAATAGGCCGAACGTTCGAGCGGCTCGAACAGCAGTTCGCCCTCGATCGCATCGCGGAGGTCCTCATGAATCCGTGCCCGGCGTTCGTCCACGGTCGCAAATGTACCTCGACCCGTCGTATCAGCGAGTTCAGAGTCCGGTCACGATCCAGACGCGGGAGGAGCGTCGGACCGGGCCGCTTCCGCTCGCAACTGTTCGACCCGAAGTCGCTCTTGACGGTAGCGTTCACCCACCGCCAGATCGAACGGTCGGAATCGACCATCCGGATGGGCTCCTTCGCCACGAAACTGGCTCAAACAACGGTAACAGATGGTGACGTCCGGAACGAGGTGGAACAGGACCATATCCGCAAGCGCCGACGCAAAGAGGACACCGAGGGCAGGCACAGGTCGGTCGTAGTACCAGAAGACGGTGCTTACCACGAAGCCGACGATCACGATCGCCAATCCCAACCCTTGCGGAAAATCTTTCTGGAGATACAGATCTTCCGTCGCGCAGAGGGGACATTTTTCGAGACCGGCGGAGTCGATTGTTTCCGAGCGAAGCGGACGATCCTGCCCGCAATCACGACACGTTACCGTCGTTGCCGTCTCAAAAGAAGCGAGATAGCCAATCTTCCCACATTTCGGACATTCAAAGGTCAGTTCCAATGGACAAACGCTCCGCTCTTTCTCGCCCGAGAAACGAAGGGCAAACGATGGATGACCGAACAACCGCAATCCTTGCTAGAGCACAATTCCCGCCTCACGCGACAGGATCATCGCGGTGAGCTCGCCAAAGAGCACCAACGTCATCCCAATATACAAGATTCC
>JAYVYS010000629.1:0-8583 GCA_043784005.1 Isosphaeraceae bacterium | reverse complement strand
TGGTTCCACCACCACTTAATCTGTACGTTGGTTCACTTTTCGCTTGACACCCGCGCAACCCGGCGGCTACGATGCCTCGCGTTGTGACGGACCTTTTCCCGGGCACTCGCGGTGGGAGATTTGTTGAGATGGCCGAGCCGATCAGTTACGAGGATTTCGCAAAGATCGAGTTGCGAGTCGCCAAGGTGCTTGAGGCGCGGGCGCACCCGAATGCCGATCGGCTCATGCTCTTGCAAGTCGATATCGGCGACGCTCAGAAGCAAATCGTCGCGGGCATTCGCGCGCATTACACGCCCGAGCAGCTCGTCGGCAAGCTCATCATTATCGTGAACAACCTGCAACCGGCGATGCTGCGCGGCGAATCCTCCAACGGGATGCTGCTCGCGGCCAGCTCCGAAGAGAAAGTGATCGTGCTGACCGTGGATGACCCGACATGCATTCCCGGGGCGAAGATCAAATAACGATAGCCTGTCGAAAATCCTTCCCCTCCCCAATGGCGCTCGAGCCCCACATGACCAAGGGCCGCGATCTCGGTGATTTTCAGACGCCCCCGAAACTCGTCGAGGCGATCCTTGGTCGTCTGGTCTCAACCGGCATGTGCTGGTCACGGGTCCTTGAGCCAACCTGCGGGCGGGGCAACTTTCTCAAGGGCCTCCTCGCGCTCGACTCGCCCCCTCACGAACTCAAAGGGATCGAACTTCAACCGGAATATCTCTCGGAGGCGCGCGCAATCACTTTGAACACGCCTGCGTCGGTCAAGGTCGGGCTGATCGAGGCGAACCTGTTTGATTGCGATCTGGCAGGCCTCGATTGGGCGGATCGATCCGGGCCGCTCCTCGTCGTCGGCAACCCCCCGTGGGTCACGAACGCCGCGTTCGGTGTCTTCGAAAGCGTACACCGACCACCCCGATCCAACGTTAAAAAAAACCGAGGGATCGACGCGATCACCGGAAGCTCCAACTTCGACGCGGCCGAGGCCGTCTGGCTCAAAATCTTGACGGAACTGTCGGATCAATCCCCGACGATCGCACTCTTATGCAAGACAGCCGTCGCGCGAAACGTCCTGGAACACGCGCGAAGACTCTCCCTTCCCGTCGCATCGACGGAAGTGATCCGGCTGGACGCGCGCCTATGGTTCGGGGCGGTGGTTGAGGCGTGCTTGCTGGTTCTCAAGCTTGGCAAATCCTCGGAAACCCAGGGCGACCCGCTCGACAGAATTCCGATTTACGCCGGGTTCGACGCGACCAAACCCGAAGCGATGATGGGATTCGCCCGCGGCCGCGTTGTCGCCGACCTTGAAGCTTACGAAGCGTTTAAACATGTTGATGGATATTGTCCGATGGTCTGGCGACAGGGAGTCAAACATGATGCCGCCAGCGTGATGGAGCTTTCCAGGACTGCGGATGGCCGTTGGGTGAACAAGGAAAACATTACCGTAAATATTGAATCAGATTATGTGTTCCCCCTCCTAAAAGGAACGGACCTTTCACACGAGAATCCGATCGCGACGAAACGTGCGGTGATCGTGACCCAGCGCGTGATCGGAGACGAAACGAACCGTCTCGAATTCGAAGCGCCCCGCCTCTGGAATTACTTGCAAAGCCATCGCGATGTCTTTTCACGACGAAAATCCTCGGTCTACCGCGATCGGTCCGCCTTCGCGATGTTTGGAATCGGGATGTACACCTTCGCCTGGTATAAGGTCGGTGTCTCGGGAATGCATCGTCGTCCCGTGTTTCAGGCCATCGGCCCTGTCGGAGGCCGACCGGTCATGCTCGACGACACGGGGTATTTTCTGCCTTGCGATTCGCCCGAACAGGCCTCGCTGATCGCCGCGCTGCTGAACACTCCCGACGCCAGAGGTTTGCTGGCCTCACTCACGCTCCCCGGCGCGAAACGACCGGTGACCAAGGGCTTGCTTCAGCGAGTCGACCTCAAAAAACTGTTGCGACAGGTCGATCGCGAGGCGCTGCTTGATCAGGTAGGTCAAGACGTGGAACGTCTGACGGGACGTCCACCATGCTGGCCGCGACATCTTGAAATATTGCTTGAACCCAAAGAAAATGACCTCCCTGGAACGACTCATATGCAGGAGCCGCCCAATCCATGGCTTTCGCCACCATCCATTACAACAGCCGCGCTTTGAAGAAAGCCTCGTCGTTTAACGTGATTTTTCCAGACGACTCGGCGATCTCTCAACCTTGGGCCGTTTACTATCTGCTTCACGGACTCTCGGATGATCACACGACATGGATGCGCAGAACGAGTATTGAACGATTCGTTCTCGACCTGCCGCTTGTCGTCGTGATGCCCGATGGCGGCCGGGGCTGGTATACCAACGCCGTCAGCGCCGGTGGACATGCGTATGAAGATGATTTGATCAAAGACATTGTTGGACTTGTCGATCGCACGTTTCCCGTCAAGGCCGAACGCTCGGGAAGAGCGATCGGGGGGCTCTCGATGGGAGGCTACGGCGCGATCAAACTCGGGCTGAAATATCCCAAGCTTTTCGCGAGCGTGAACAGTCACTCCGGCGTGATCAGCCTCCCTCGCCGAGACCCGACCGAGGCAAACGCCCTTAGCCCCGAATTCTCAATGATCTTCGGAGACAACGCCAAAGGCGGACCCGAAGACCCCTTCGCCCAGATCGAAGCCATGAAACCCAAGAACATCCCCGCGATGTGGATCGATTGTGGTGCCGAGGACCCCTTCCTTGAAGACAACCGAACCTTTCACCAACATCTCGAATCGCTCAAGATGCCGCACGAATATCAAGAGTTTCCCGGCACCCACGACTGGGCTTACTGGGACACTCACGTTCAGGACGCGATCGCGTTTCACGTCAAGAATCTCGGACTGAAACGCCTCTGAAACCAGGACAAACTCAATCACTGATGCTTTGAATCAACGCCGCGAAACGATTCGGAATCAAAAGCGACACCCTTGAGTGGATTCCCTTTCTCGATGACTTTCTCCGGATTACTCTGCGTCAACCTCGGACAACTGGTCCCCGTGATCGATCAGGATTCGACAGGCAATCGGAGGCGAGGGTGCCGTGCTTCGCGAACTTTCGGTGCAGAATCTCGCGCTTATCGAAGACGCCCACGTCGAATTGCAGCAGGGCTATTGCGCCTGGACAGGCGAGACGGGAGCCGGCAAGAGCCTTCTCTTGACGGCGCTGGGCTTGGTGCTAGGAGGGAAGGCTTCCGCCGATCTCGTCCGCGCGGGCAAGCCCGAAGCACGTGCCGCCGCCGTCTTCGAACTCGCCGGGCTGGACCTTCGTTCCGACGTCGAGGCGATCCTCGGTGGTGCCGTCGACGACGACCAGATCATTCTCACTCGACGCATCTCGGCAACCGGCCGAGGCTCGGCGCAGGTCAATGGAATGCCTGTCACCGTGGCAATGCTTCAGGCTTTGGGGGCGCTTCTCGTCGACATCCACGGTCAGACTGAAGGCCGGGCGCTCGCCGACCCCGATCGCCAGCGCGAATTGATCGACATCCATGGACGACTCAACGCTCTTCGAAATGACTACGCAAGCCGTCGCGAGGCGTTTAACACCCTCAGACGTCGCCGTCTCGACCTCATCCAGAAAAGCCAGGATCGACGGCGCGAACGTGCCTTGCTCACCTTTGAGCGCGACGAACTCGCCGCCGCGGAGCCAAAGCCTGGCGAAACCGAGGAGTTGAATCGCGAGGCCCACCGTCTGGCCAATGCCGGCCAGCTTCGCGACGCGGCGTCCGTCGGCTATTCGCTTCTCTATGAGGCCGACTGCTCGGCCCAAGGACTTCTGGACAAGGTTTCTCGCGCGATCGGTCCGCTCACGCTCTCCGTCCCCGAGTTGGCGGAGCCCGCCGAAACCCTCGCGCGGCTCGCGGCTGAAACACGCGAGGTGGCGTATTCACTTCGCGACCTCGGCCAAACCTGGGACGACGACCCCGAACGACTTGAGTGCGTCGAGAGTCGGCTGGCACTCTATCGACGCCTCGCGATCCGGTTCCACTGCACTCCCGACGAACTCGTTTCGCGCCTCGACGAATCCGAGACCAGGCTCGCCGCCCTCGATCAAGACGACGCGGACCTCGCGAGCCTTGACGTCCCCCTCGCTCAGGCGTGGTCGTGCCTTCGCGAAACTGCCGAGGCCCTTTCCAAAGCGCGTCGCAAAACCGCGAAAGCGTTCGCAAAGGCCGTCCAGGCGCGACTTAGGCCGCTAGGACTCGAAGGCGCGAGGCTTGACGTCGCGATCATCACGACCCCGATGGGAGACGACCCTACCTTGGCCGCTCCCCCCGAGTCGGGCATCGACCGCGTCGACTTGATGTTCTCGGCCAATCCGGGAGAGCCCGTCAGGCCGCTTCGCAAGGTGGCGTCCGGAGGCGAGCTTTCCCGAGTGACCCTCGCCTTGAAAGCCGTGCTCGCCGGTTCCGACCAGGTTCCGACCTTGATTTTCGACGAAATCGACACCGGGGGTCGGCGGCAGGCTTGGCGGTGTGCTCGGCAGAACGCTCGCGGAGCTTGCCAAACATCATCAGGTCCTCTGCGTAACACACCTGCCACAGATGGCGAGTTACGCATGTGCTCAATGGGTGATTCGAAAGCATGTGGATCGCGGCAAAACGCGGACCACGATCACTCACCTGAACGAAGTCGATCGCGTGACCGAACTCGCTGCGATGCTCCGGGGCGATTCCGCCGCCGAAGGCACGCGCAAAGAGGCCAAGGCCATGCTGATCGAAGCGCGGACCCGGCGATGAAGAGTCTCGACGAAGACTCCCTCGCGCTCGACAAATCGTCAATTCTTCCCTGGCGGCTCGGATTGCTCTTCGCGGCGGAAGTGATCGCGCTCACGATTTGGTCGTCACCCAATGAGCGGTTCACCCGGTTCGCCTACGGAGATTCCGGCACCGATCTGACGATCCAAAATTTGCTCGCGCGTGGATTTCTCCCTACTGTGGATTTTGGCTATATTTATGGACTCTTACCACTCCTTATCAACAAGATCTGGCAAGGCATCTTCGGAGCCAACCCGGGCGCATGCCGCGCCGCCGCGCTGATCTGCAACCTCGCGACGGCCTGGGGCGTCGCGCGGTTCGCCTCGACAATGCGAGTCGGACGCGCGGGGATCGCCTTGATCCTCTTTGCGATGCCCGACATCTTGCTGACTTCGACGTTTGTACTTGTTCACGTTCTTGAGCAGGCACTTTTGATTAACGCCCTGGCCTTCCAATCGCGCGAGAAGCGCGGAGTCTCGCTGGCCCTTGCGACGGCATGCCTGTTCGTCAAGCCCTCAATGGCCTATCTTTATGGCTTGATGCTCGTGATCGTGATCGCGCGGACCGGCTTGCGAAATTGGCGTCGCGCGCTGGCTCCGGCAGTCGTCACGGGGTTGGTGCTCGGGTCCATTCTCGCGGCGGTCTTCGGACTCGTGCCGCTTCTCACGACCCTGACCCCGGGCGCGGGGATCGAAGTTTATCGACAGAGCCGGCACGGCTTTTTCCACGGGGTCGGCAAAGAGTTCTGGTACATCCCCGGCGGTGGAATTCGTGACTACTTCCGTTACGAGGTGGGTTCCTGGATGGTCGGAACTTTCGTGCTGACAACCGGGGGATTGCTTGCTGTCGCGCGGGTCGTCGGGAATCGCGCGACCAGGAACGATGAAATTGTGCTGACGTGCTCGATTCAGCACATCGCGTTCATTCTGCTATTTTTCGGCAACCGCTGGACCTGGGTGTACTACTACGCCACCATGATACTCGGTCTCGCCGCGATCGCGGGGCGCGGGCGACGACACGCGGCGATCATCGGCGCGCTCAGCCTGTTGGTGCTTGCCGGTGGCAAGGCGAAATTCGAGACAACCGCGAGGATCTGGCGGACCGACTCACCAAGCCTCGAGACCTTCGATCTCTGGGCCTCTCCCGCCGAGCGTGCCGACTGGCGGAAGGTGCTGGAGTTAGCGAAGGGGCATCACCCGGTCGTTCTGCTCGCGGGGACAGATGGCGCGGCACTTTTAACGCCCGGCGTTTTCGAGCCTCCCGCAGGCTCGTATTTCGTGCCCGGCCATCCTGTTTCGTCCGAGATTCATCGCAAAGCCGACCAAATCGCAAGGGCCGAGACCGTGGTGATCGCTCGCCCCAAAGGTGATCCCGGGCGCGGAGAATACGACGCCTGGCCAGAGATTGCCGCAGCCTTTGAGGGGTTTGAGATCGTCTCGCAAGGCGATCTTTTTCGGGTCGAAAGGCGAATCCGGCGGCCAGCGGTTTCGCACTAAATAACACCTATAGATTGACTTCAACGAGTCGCGAAACCCGGCGCAAATAACCCTCCCGGCTGACTGGCCAACCACCACAAAAATCCCATCACCGTCAAGGCGTGATCAATTCTCCCGTCTTCGATCAATCGTGGAACGTCGGCTGCGAGATGAAGTTCCACGGAAACTTCTTCACCCACATCGAGCTTGGGTTCAGAGACGCGCCTTGCGTTGCGAATCACGACTGTTGATATCTTTGAAGTCATGATCGATGGATTGGAATAGGCGGAGCCGATACGCTCGGCCGGTTCTCCGGCGTAGCCTGTCTCTTCCAGAAGCTCGCGCGCGGCGGCCTCGCAGGGATCTTCGCCTTCGTCGAGCAAACCGCCGGGAGGCTCCAGGCTGTCTCGTCCAGAGCCGGCCCGAAACTGCCGGACAAGGATGATCTGATTTTCGGGCGTCAGCGCAATGGCCTGGACGGCGTCGGCCAGGTGCATCACGAAGTAGTCGTGGGCCTTTCCCGAAAGTCGCGATCGAAACCGTTCGCGCCGGAGTTGAAAGAGCCAGTTCGTCACGATCGTCGAGTCGTGGTCGCCGTGTTCTTTGATCCACGAACTCGACGAGAGCGGGGCAGGGGAGTGCGGGTCGATCATTCCGTCACCTCAGTAGAACTTGATGGATCAACCGTGAAACGCCGTCGTTGTCGTGATCGTCAGTGATCATGTCGGCAACCGCCTTGACGGCGTCGGGGGCATGGCCCATCGCGACTCCCAGGCCGGCCCCCGCGATCATCGGCAGGTCATTCATATCATCACCCACTGCGCAAATCTCCTCGGCGTCGATCCCCCAGAGTTTCGCCAGATGAAGCACGGCGGTCCACTTGCTGGCGTCGTGGCGGAGGATTTCACACATGGTTCCCGCGTAATTGAGGCTCTTTTGAACAAACGTCGTGATCCGTCCGCCCAGACGATCAAGCAAGACGCGTTCGAAGTCGAGCATCGCCGGTCTCGTCCCGATCGCGCAGAGATGGAAATGGGCTTGATTCGTCTCGTTGGAAGTCACGAGCCTGGTCCAACCGGGAACCACGCCGGCATTTTCGCGGTTCTGCTCCACATAGTCGTCGAAGAGCGGGCGGCCGGTGTTGCACTGTTCGACAAGGAAGTCGTGGGCTTCGCCATCGGAAAACGAGACCACGTGTTCCTGATTTTCGTGAAACATCTTCAGTACTTCGGCGAGGAGGGGACCGTCGAAATCGGCTCGCCAGAGTGTTCGATTCTCGAAAGGGTCTTTGACGATCGCGCCCGAGTTGCAAACAATCGGGGCGTCGATGCCAAGCAGGTCGGCCACAGGTTTCGCTCTGCGAAAACGCCTGCCCGTGCAGAGGACCGGCCTAATCCCCTCGGCGGCGGCAAGCGTGATCGCCGCCGCGGTGGAAGGCCTCAGCACCCCGCCACGATCCAAGAGCGTTCCGTCAACGTCGAGTGCGAGCAGCCGATAGCGTCGTCGAGGTTCGGGGCGGCTTCCGTTTCGAGATGTTTTCGAGCTTGGCGTCAGCGTGCCACCTCCGGCTCCATTTTTCGACTTCGAGGACGTTGAACCTCCCTCCGCGAACGATTTCGCGTTCTACAAACGCATCGTAACGAAAGGGAGATCCCGACCGCAAACGGGATCGAATCGGGTCGGCTGAAGGCCATCTCCGACCACCCATTGATCGCCGATGGGCGGAAGTAGAATTCATTAATCAAAGAAATCGTTAATTTTCACATGACGATTCAATAAATCTTTATGTGGAGACTCTCACGCTGCCGTTGTGTTTTACACTTGAAACAGGCCTTCCACGGTCGGCCGGTTCCTGTCCATTCGAAGAATGGGTCGATCATTCCGTGGTCCATTGGGAGGGTACCGTTTCGATCGCGTCTCTCCCGGGTCGGCGCGTGAGCGATCGGAGTGGCGAGACCACGAACGAATGACTCGACGAGAATGAATTGTATGCTGTCTGACAATGGATTCTCCCACTTTCTCCGGGACTAGGATGGCCCGACGGCGGTTGAGTATGCGGTGATGCTGGCTTTGATCCTCGTGGCTTGCATCGCGATCGTCACCACTCTCGGCACGCGCGTCAGCGGAACGTTCAGCAAGGTGAACAGTTCGCTCTCAAGCTGAGGATGCGGGACGAACGAGGAGTGTCCCGGTTCGGAAACGAACCGCGGAGAGAAGATGAGAAAAGCATGAGAGAGGGTCCGGACGCGACAATCGCCTCCGTTTTCGTTGATTCAATCCTGTCTTTCTTTGCGATCTTCGCGGTTAATCGGCTCTGCTTCCCTCTGAGCCGGTGA
>JAYVYS010000628.1:0-12615 GCA_043784005.1 Isosphaeraceae bacterium | reverse complement strand
CAGTCGCAAATAGATCTTCTTGAGCCGTCGCTTGAAGCGCTTGCCGGTGCCGATAGTGTCGGGAACCGGTTCGCGAAGGAAGCGTTCATACTGCGAGGCCTCCCAGACTGCATAGCGATTGTGCTTTTCGACCCAGACGGCGATCGACGGATACGCGTGGTGGTCAAGTTCGTGTTCGAGCCGGAGCACTTTGCCCTTGAGCTCCACGTGCTCGTGGGCCTCATTGTCGCCGGTCGACACGCCAAGGGTGACGGGCATTTTCTCGTATCGTCCGAGCCTATGCTTGAAGAGGCGAAGGTTCCACGCTTCGGCATATCCGCAATGGCGGATGCGTCGGCCGAGGAAGAAGTATTTCATGTTGAGATAAAATCCGTCCGCCTCATTCCCGGCTGTCCGCCTGATGATCTCTTGGGCAAGTTCGGGAACAACCACCTCGTCGGCGTCAACGATCAAGACCCATTCGTTGCGGAACGGCAGGTTTTCGAGTGCCCAGTTCTTCTTTTTGGGGAAGACTCCGTTGAAGTGAAATGAAACGACCGACGCGCCGTGCTCGCGCGCGATGGCCGCTGTCTCGTCGGTGGATTGGCTATCGACGACGATCACTTCGTCCGCCCAGGCGAGTGCGGGCAAGCATCGACGGAGGTTTTCCGCCTCATTCTTGACGGGAACGATCACGCTGACGGGTGCGCGTGGAGTGGTGGGGGATCGTTCGGGTCGCGAAATCATCGCGGTCATATTGCGTCGCTCCGTCTTGGTCGTGAATTCAAGAGATGGTCGGAAATGCCTACCCTTCACGTTCTCAATCAACGACCGCTTCGGGAGCATCTCCGCCCCCTTCGATCCAGCGGTAAACCTCGGCGAGTCGAGCGGCCTGACGGCCCCAAGTGTACTGACTTTCCACCAGGGCACGTCCACGTTGGCCGAGCGCATCCCGTTCGTCGTTCGACCGTTCCAGCAATTCTCTCAAGCCTCTGGTCAGGCTCTCCAACTCCGGTTCCACCACGATGCCACCGTCGGCCCGGGCAAGCTCAGAAAAGTGGCATGCGGTGGTGATTAAACTTGGCAAGCGGCACGCCAATGCCTCCAGCACAGCCATACTGAAGCCTTCGCTGTAGCTGGGAAGTACGAAGGCGTCGGCCGCCGCCCAAACCTTGCGGGCGCGCTCTCCCGAGACATGGCCGACCCAGGTCACCCGGTCGATCACACCGAGTGCTTTGCACCGATCCCGGAAGGGCCCCAGCGCGCCATCATCATTGCCGGCGATGATCACATGGATGTCGGCATGTTCCAACGCCACCGTCTTGAGGGCTCCGGCAAGGAGATCGAGGCCTTTCTTGACGTGGACTCTTCCGAAGAAGAGGATCACGAACTTGCCCGCGATCTCGGGATAATCGTCCTCCAGACTCGTGCGCGGAGGCAGATGGTCAAACGGTGCGAGATCGACACCATTAGGGACGAAGCATATTTTTGTCTGAGGAGCCAAGGCGCGCAGATGTTCGATCTCCGGTCGCGAAAGCGCGTGCAGGCAGGCTGCGCGGCGGAGATTTTTGCCTTCCACGAGTGCGGTATAGATCCTCTTCTTCCATTTCTTGTGCTTCAAGGCCCAGGGTTCGGCCATGCCGTGCGCGGCCATGAGGTAAGGGACTCTCGCCGATCGGGCCGACGCCGCGCCCCTTCGCGTGTGGCCTTGCCAGAGTCCGTGCATATGAACAACCCCTGCGTCCCGGATCACGGCGTCGAGGTCAGCCTCGGGGCCTCGCAATGTCAGACCTTCGGGAACGCGTGTCTCGCCCAGGCGACAGGGCGTGGGCGTGATGATCGTGACCGGCGCGGCTCGAAGGACCGAGAGCGCCCCGGTCATCCCCAGAATACTCGGCACCATTCCGCCATCTCGAACTGGGTCGAGTCCGTTGCAGAGGTGAACCCACCCTTCGCGGAAATGCCGTGAAGGAGTGGCGGATATCGAATGTGTCGCCGTGGATTTCATCGGTCTTTCGCCCTAGGATCTGACCAATCGTGTGTTTTCGTGCGCCTCGGCCATTTCAAAGGCCTCCAACGCGCCGCTCGCGAACCGTTCCGGTCCCCAATCCTGAGCAATCGCGCTCGCGTTTTCACCGAGCGTCGTCCGCTCGCATTCGGAGAGGTTCGCAAGCCAACCGAGGGCATCGGCCATGGACGCCACATCGCGGCCGTTCAACCGGCGGCCCGTAACCGACCCTTCCGGCACGAACGTCTCGACGCAGCCAGCCCTGTCTGACACTAAGAGCGGCAAGCCGCAGGCCGCGGCCTCGTTCACGACCAAGCCCCACGGCTCCATCAGGCTCGGATGAACAAATCCCGACGCAAACGCATACCAGCGTGATAGTGGCCCAGTCTGCAAGAATCCCGGCCGATGGATCGAGGTCGCGAATTCGGAATCTTGCGCCGCCCTTGCCACCGACCCCGCTCCCGGACCGTCGCCACAGAGAACCAAATCCCACGTATCCTCATGTCGATAAGTCTGACGGTACAGCGAGTAAGCCGTGATTAACGCTTCCAGGTTCTTTTCGGGAACGAAGCGATTGACCGCGAGGAAGTAGGGCCGTTGGGGCAGACCATCGCGGGCATCGGGGTCGTTGCGAAAGTTATCGGCCATTGTGGCGATGGCCTTGCCGTCGACGGCGTTGTAGCCCAAGGCGACGCGGTCGGCGGGTAGGCCCAGGGTGCCCAGGTAGTCGCGATGCCTCGGTCCGCCGACGAGTCCCGCGGAGAAACACTTTACGCGACGGCGCTTGACTGCCTCTTTCCACCAGACGCGCGGGTGGTCGATTTGCTGGCTCTCCGACATCAAGACGGTGGGAACACCCATCTTACGTCCCCACCTCAGCATCGCCGACGACTCGGGCCGAGAGTAGCCCACGACGCCGAGGCCATCGGGCTGATCACGCTCCAGCATTTCGGTCATGGCGGATTCGCAATCGGAGGCGCTGAGGGATTCGAGCATGCGGTCGGGGAAAAGCGTGACCCAGTCGAACGGTTCGTCGTCGCGAGAAATGGTCCAGGGATACGTTTTCTCGGAGCCCGCCATTTCATACGCGATCAACCGGCCGCCGTCGTTCCGAAGGCGATTGGCCAGGGCGCGGAGCCTCGCCAAGTGGTAAGGACCGAAATTGGTAAAAGCAATGGCCAAAGTCTTCACCGCTGCGACCTCGAAAAGAGCAAGGGGGTCTTTATCTTTCAGGCAGGCACCAAAGAAGTCCGCCCGGCGGGAACCAATGCCTTGTTCATGCCCCACAGCAGAGCGAGGCTGGGCATCGTGGTGAAGCCCCAGTTGTAATAAAACCAGATCATCGGGTCGTCGTTCACGACCATGAACCAGGCATTGAAATAAGAAAGCGCCCACCATACCTGGACCCAAGGAAGATGGTCATACTTGCGAAAGTATTCATATACAGTGCGCAGGAACACGGCGATGACGGCGAAGACAAAAAGCGTCCCGACCGTACCGCCGTTCAACTGGGTCGCGCCATGGAGTCCGATCGCAGGGCCAGTGAAATCATCGTCACGTTTCATTTCCGAGCCGGCTTGCCAGGCCTTGATCCATTCCTCCCGACCGTAAATCGGCTTGTCGGGCCAGACGAGGCGGGGGATAAATGTCGAAAATGTTCGCAAGTAGTTCGCGCCGAAGTCGTAGTCGGACTTTTCCGGGACGGTATCGAGCATCAAGAGGAAACCACCGTACTCTTTGGACTCATAGGTCTTGAGCTTGTTAAGAGAGTCGTCGGCGTATTCGTCTTCAAGGTCGATACTTTTGAGGACATTGGTGAACTGAAAATCTCCGACATACTGCACGAAACCCGAGATCGTGCGTTCGTAATTGGGGTTGTTTCGCCAACCGATCGAGAGCGTTACCACGAGCGCTCCAGAAACGGCGGTGCCGATCAAGACGGGCCACGAAGGCCGCTTTTCACGGCTGATATAAAACGCGCAGACTGTCGAGAGCAGGCCGATCAGCGAGTGGGATCGCTTGCCGTTAAAGGTCCAGATCAAAACATAAGATGCGGCGATCAGAAGACCAAACGCCAGCAACAGGGGGTTCTTGTTTGATTCCTGTCGGCCGCTCACGATCAAAAGTACGCCCGCGACCATCATCACGAAGGGGAACGAGCGCAGTAATACGACCTCGGCCGAAACACTGTTCGGGTCGTCACCCAGCCCCATGCTCTGCTTGATCACGGCATAGGCGCAGACGAGCCCCCATGCGATCAGAAACGGAGAAACCGTGCAAACGGCCCCGACCGACCAGGCTTCCGGAGGCCTCGGCAACGCTCTGGCAAGCCACTTTCCGGGGATCAGGTAGTAAATCGCCAGGAACCAGATCAAGGCCCATAAGATTCGCAGATTCGCCGCTGTGACGATCTCGATCCCGCGAACACCGACTCCCCACTCGCGTAGGCTCATCGCTTGAACGACGTACAAATGAACATATCCGACCAAGAAAAGCCAGATTGGCGCGAACGGGTCGAATTTTTTGGTGATCACCTGGAAAGCGAACAAGCCGGCGATCACAAGGGCTGTGCAGAGGATATAACTTTCGTCGGTCATACCCGCACCTCCCGGGGCACGAGGACCGATTGAACCGCCTCGACGACCGCGGCGTGATAGCGAGGCCAGTCAAAGGATTGAGCCCGCAGTCTCGCGGAGTTCGACATCATTGCGCGGAGCGCTGGTGTAGTTCCCAGTTTTTCCATCGCGGAGCAAAGCGGCTCGTACTCGCCTGGAGGAACCAGAAGCCCCTCGATGCCGTCGCGGACCACCGACCCCGCGCTCGGCGTCACGATGCAAGGGAGCCCACTCGCGAGCGCCTCATAGGTAACGACGGCGGAGCCTTCAAACAGGGACGGAAAGACAAACACATCGGCCGCCGCCATCTTCGCGGCAACCTCGGAGTGCGGAACCCGACCTAGCAACTCCACACCATCTAGCAAGGGTGCGAGCGGTCCGGGGTCGCGCGGGAGCGCTCCCAAAAGTTGGAGCTTCCAGCCGGGACGGCGCACGATTCGCCAGGCTTCGAGCAGGTACTTGATCCCCTTGCGCTGGCTCACTCCGCCGGCGAACAGAAACGTACATGATTCGCCGTGGAATTTCGTCGGATCGGGTCGAAATCTTCGCGAATCGGCGGCATACGGAATCACGCGGATCTTTGATCTCTGGGTTCCGTGCAGGGCGAGTCTCGCGGCGATATGCTCGGAAGGGACGAGCACGAGGTCGGCAAGCTCCAATTCGCGGAGACGTCGATCGTGGAGCCGATCAAGCTCGTCGCAGTCAAGGATGGCATCACCGAGATAGAGCGAGAAAAAATCAGGCGAACAGGCCGCTTCGCGTTCCAGGACCTCGCGTTCTTCGCGGACGTCGCCATGAACCATACTCAAGATGCTGGGAATCCCGAACATCGCGCAGGTCGGCAACGCCTGGTCCGAACCGACGTCGCTGAACGCGAGCACGGCACCTGGCTGACTCCGCTCGACCTCGCGAGCGAACACGGTATCGAAGCGTTCCAGCCGCCACTTCGCGATCTCGCGGCGAGCGTTTGTCCGATGATTTCCCAGGCGGTTTTCAACCCGAAGCGCGACGTCGAAGCTCCATGCGGAGCGGACGCGGTCGGCGGGGATTTCGGGGTCGTGACGTCGGCGGAGAGCCCGTTCGACCTTCGCGTAGGCCTTGGGAAGAAGTTTCCTGCCGAGAGCCGAAATCCAGGCGCTTTCGCGGTAATAATAGGAGGTAAGGAAGCTCTGCAAGAGCCCCGCCCTGTCCAGCCCGATCACCGCCTGATAGGCGGGAGGCCGCGCATCGGGACAAGCGACGAGGACGTTTTCCGCACCCGGGTGTGTCATCAAGTTGCCCCATCGTCCATGAGGTCGGGCAGAGAAGCGAGTCCATCGCGATCGGGTCGGATCTTAAGCCGATCCGGCGCGGGCGTCAAGCGGAACCGCGAGCTACCGGGGCGACCGGGTCGAAGTCCCGCGGCGATCGGAAGTTCTAAAAATCCTCGCCGATCATGTGAAAAAAGGATTGTTATGTCGCCGACAGAATGGGAATCGCCGCCTTGATGACTTTGCCTTGCAGGTCCGTGGGGATGTCGAGCCCGAAGATTTTCAGAACCGTGGGCGTTACATCCATGAGCTGGAGTCCGTGGATCGGACCGGTCGGGCTGATGCCCGGTCCGCTCACCATGATCAGGCCCTCGGGGGCGTGATTGGCGTCGTCCGGACCGGTATCGTTCTCAAAGGTGTGAATCTGTCCCGTACCGACGGTTCCCACCGATCGCCAGCGGAGGTCGCCAAAGTAGATAAAAAGGTCCGGCGGCGCAATCCCTCGGACAGTCTTGTAAAGGGATTCCGGCTTGAGCACGCGCGTTCCGATCGGCTTGCCGTGCGGGTCGCCCAGGGCTTCAAGTTCGGCGATCAGCTTGTCGCGTGTCTCCTCGTAGCGATCGGGAGAAATCAGGCCTTGCGGCTCTCGCCCCTGCACGTTCAGGAAGAGCCTGCCGTAATATCCGCCAGAGCCCCAGGCCGTGGTCTTCGCCCAGTCAATCTTGAGCCCTTCCAGTCGCGAAGGAGCGGTTGGTTTTTCCTTCAGCACGAGATAGCCCTGCTGAACGAGCCATTCGTTGAGAGCGATTCCCCCGTCCATGCATTGCGCACCATGGTCGGACACCACCATCACGTGTGCATTGTCGGGAACGACTTCCAACAGCTCGCCGATTTTTTTGTCGACGTGAACATAGTAATCGACAATCACTGATTCAAACGGATTGCCCGGCTCGAAACGGTGATGAGCGTGGTCCATATACTGCCAGAAGGCGTGATGGACGCGGTCCGTCCCCATCTCGACCATCATGAAGAAATCCCACGGCTTGCCCGTCATGAGATGGCCGGCGAGGGCGAACCGTTTGTCCGTCATCCGCACCAAAGCGTCGCGAATCTTGGTCTTGTCGGGCGTCCGAAAGTCGCTGACGTCGAACTCATAAGGATGAACGTCCGGCCATGAGGCGATTTCGGCCTTGAGCTCGGGAGGGTAGGTGTAGTTGGACTCGATTGAAGGAGTGAGAAAGTCGGTGATCATGTATCCATTGACAGGCCGGGGCGGGTAAGTCTGCGGCACCCCGATCATGATGACGCGCTTGCCCGCCGCGCCCAGGTAATCCCAAAGGAGGGGCTCCTTGACGGCCAGCGATGTCGCGGTGGTCATCTTTTCATAAGAATGGTCGGCACGATTGCGAAAGCCGTAATAGCCGAGCGTCCCCGGGTCTTTGCTTGACATCATCGACATCCACGCCGGCACGGTGATCGGCGGGTCGCTGCTTCGGAGCGTGCCCCAGGCCCCTTCGCGACGGAGCCTGGAGAGGTTCGGAAGGCGGTCGGCGAAGCGGTCGAAAACGAGCGTCGGCTCGGCACAGTCGAGGCCGATCACCACGACCTTGGTTTCGGATGTGGACGACATTGGGGTTTCCTCCTTGGGTATCCTGTCAGGTCGTCCGTGGAGCGATTCGGAATAAGGATGTTCGCCCTCGTAAGAGTCCGCCCCGTCGCCCCTTCGGACCGAAAGCCTCCGGGGCATGGGGTGACGTCGAGGGCGGCGGGGTCAGAAAACCCTCGCCGATCGACGCGACTCTTTTCGAGATTCAGCGGTCGGCATTATGAAAAAATCGCAGCCTCTTCGTGGACCCTACGCCAAAGGAGGATTAGCCTTTGAATCCTTGCGCGAACTTCTCTCGCTTAGCGAGTTCCAGGTCATTCTCAACCATCATCTTGACGAGACCGGGGAAGTCGACCTCGGGCTTCCAGCCCAGCAGGTTGCGGGCCTTGCTCGGGTCTCCCAGAAGCACATCGACTTCGGAGGGACGGGTGTATTTTTCGTCGAACTCGACGAATTCTTTGTAGTCCATGCCGAGCATGCTGAAGGTTAGCTCAAGGAACTCTCGGACCGAGTGGGTCTCGCCCATCGCCACCACGTAATCTTCGGGCGCGGGTTGCTGGAGCATCAGCCACATGGCACGGACGTAATCACCAGCGAAGCCCCAGTCACGCTTGGCATCAAGGTTCCCCATCACAAGCTTCTTTTGAAGCCCTTCCTTGATTCGCGTTGCTCCCAAGGTGATCTTGCGGGTGACGAAAGACTCTCCCCGACGCGGGCTTTCATGATTGAAAAGGACACCTGAGCATGCATATATGCCGTAAGCTTCGCGATAGTTCACCGTCTGCCAATGACCATACAGCTTCGCGCAGGCATAGGGGCTGCGGGGGTGGAACGGCGTGTCGAGCCCTTGCGGAGGCGGTGCGGAGCCGTACATCTCGGAGCTTGAGGCCTGATAAAACCGCACTTCCTGGCTCTTGGCCAGATGACGGACGGCTTCAAGGAGCCGCAACGTGCCGAGGCCCACGACGTCGGCTGTGTATAACGGTTGGTCGAATGAAACTCTCACGTGGCTTTGGGCGCCGAGGTTGTACACCTCGTCGGGCCGGAGTTGTTCCATCAAAAGGGACAGGCTGGAGGCGTCGGCGAGATCGGCGTAGTGGAGGTGAAACCTTTCGCTCGCGGAGGGGTCGCGTTTGGTGATCGGGTCAATGCGTTGCCGATTCAGGCTGCTCGACCGCCGGACCAGGCCGTGGACCTCGTAATCGGGCTTCGCAAGAAGAAACTCAGCGAGGTAGGAACCGTCCTGGCCCGTGATACCGGTAATCAGAGCACGCTTCATCAAAACGCTCCTGGCCAAAGACTTCCGCTGACCGGCCCCCGGGTCGCGTCCCTAACCCGGAAGCACACGCGGAAGCGGACCGGCAAATGGGGTCATGGGATGTGATATTGCGCTTGATTCTCAGGCAAAATCGGTTCAAGGGCGATAAGCAAGCTCGCGGCGAAATCGCGAAAGGCTTCGCCGTCCGGGTCGTTCGAACCGGGGCAAAAGACTTCCACGGTCATGCCGGAGCCTCGGGTTGTTCGACCGTGACTGCTCCTGCTCGAGATCGGCAAGCCTCGGACATACCGTTCGAGCTTACCTTCACCAAAGATGTAGTACCAAAATCCGACGTTTTGAACCAGTTCACCTTGGGCATACCCCAGTCGTGTCACGGCAACCTCGGACTTACCGACCACCGCGACCTTGATCACCTTGCACTGAGCCTCGATCTTGGTCCAACCCCCCGAGGGGAGACAAATCTCCGGGGAGTGCCGCATATTTAGGCCTTTTTTGGAATAATTGATCCAAAGCCAGACCTTGCGGCCGGGGTTTCGCGAGTCTTCATACACCCGGTTCAAGTAGTCGTCGGTCTGGGCTTCCTCGACGATCTTGGGATCGACAGCGACATCCGTGCCAACCCAGTCGCCGAGTCGCGACGGGATTGTATCGAGGTCCGCCAGAAGTATGGGGCGATCGATGGCGGTCATCGCTTCCAGTCCCGCCTGCGCGCCCAAGGCCACGACCAAAAACACGGTGCAAGTCAACACGCGGCAAGTTGGTGTCATCGGAAAGTCCCTGGATTCCATTCTCTTAGAATTGGCCACTCGCGGATCATTTCGCCGCGATGGATGACACGCTCCGCAAATCGCCCGCCCGCCAGGCTCAAGCCACCTCAACGGGCTTCGTCAGCTCGATCACCTGGTCGAGCAACCAGCAAAACGCCCGAAGCAGCGACAGGCCGAAGCCAAGCATCAGTATGCCTTCGAGCGTGTGATACGTTCCCGAAGCATAGGCGGGGTTCACGTAGTACATGATGTAGCCCGTGAGGGTGACTCGGGCCATGTTGGCGGTCATCGCGATCGGGACGGAGGCGACGACCACGGCGGTTCGATACCAGCCGGGCCTCACGGCGAGATACGCCACGGCGGCGGTAAGGGCGAGGAAGCCGGTGAGTTGTCGCATGCCGCTGCACGCCTCGGCCACGAACATCTGGACGCCGCCGGGAAGCGTCATCATGTTCCCCTCGGTCAACACGGGGACCCCCGTCGCATTCAAGACGACCGACGCCACCCTGCTCACCAGCAATTGCAAGGGCGAGGCGATCGTGGCGTAAAGGGCCACCGGTAAGGGGACCAGGAAAACGAGGAACGCGATCGCGAACCAGTAGCGTTTCAGGACTTCGATTCCGCCGATCAGGGCGGTGACACCGGCGATCGCCACCAGGAGCGCCATGTCTCCCAGTGTGCCGACCACAATTACGACCGTCGCGAGCTTTAATAGCAGGGCCGTGGCGAGCAGGGTGATCCCGAGCCTACCTCCGCCTTTGATCGCGACCGGCCCGCGTTCGGCGGCCAGGTTGGCGAAGTAAAGGCTGATGAACGGCACGAGGAATCCGTGACTATAGTTTTCGTCGGTGGACCATGAAATCAGGAAATGCTGAAGGTTTGACCAAAAGATCAGCGCGAGCAGCGCCGACGCGACCATCGCGCCGAGCTGCGCCATTCGACCTTCCGGATGTTCGAAGGCGTCGCGAATTCTGACAAACAGCACTGGTCCGGATCGACCCGAGTGTGTTTGGGGAGTTCGTACCAGGGGATTCCCGAGCGGAGGTGACGTGGTGCCTCGCCCGTCTCCGGGAGTTGTCAATCTTGTGGCGGCGGTGTTCATTTCCGTGCAGGTCCCGGTGGGTTCACCTCGCGAGCGCCGGCGACGCGGGCGGTGGTCCGCGGAGCGACGTAGCCCATTTTCTTCTGAATTTCGACCACCCGCTGGGTGACGTCATCGTTTGGATCAGGGTTCTTCGCGGCTTCGAGTCCTTTTTGTCGTTCCGTCTCTTCGTTCAACCGCAGGGAAAAGGCCGCGACGTTCAGCCACCAGGCGCGACGGACGATGTCGATGGGAGTGATTGCGATCGCCTGACGATAACGCTCACGGGCCTCGGCCCAATTCCCTCGCAAAGCCAACGCTTCGGCACTCGCGGCCAACCGGTTGGCAGTCTCCGTCCCGCTCAAGGATTCGCTTGATTCGGGTTCGGCGAGCGCGGCGTCAATCGCGGATTGCGCCGAGGGATCGCCTCGCTCACGAAGGACCCGCGCCGTGGTCACTTTCGCCACCGCTCCGTTGGGGATCGCCCTTGACCACTCTCGATAGGTCCAGGCTTTGGATTCGGCCATTTCGCGAACGATCGGCCGTAGACGATCCTCGCCGGGAAGGCCGTACCGCGCGGTCTCAGGGTCGTCGAGAAAGAGCGGGGCGGCGGTGTGATTCGAGGCGGGTTGAGCCGCCATCGCCAGAGCGTCGCGATAGGCTTCAAGCGCTTCGGCCTGCTTTCCCTCCGTTAACAACCGGCGACCCGCCGCCGCCAACGTCAACACATCGCGAGACTGACCAAGCACCCTCGCCAGCGGAACGGCTTTTTCCCCTTCGCGCGTTTGCAACGAATGCGCGTGACGGACCGTGGGATCGAGCGGTGAAACCTCTGAGGCCCTTTCGAGAAGGGCGCGGGACTCTTCGGAGGGATCAGAGCCGGCCGTTCGATCAAGGTCGTTGAACGCGGCCCAGGCCACAAGGTTCTCAGCGTTCGTTCGCCACCACGAACCCCCCGCCGGTTCGACGCCTTCAGGAAGGGGCTCTCGTTTGCCGGATTCGTCCGCGAGCCTCTCGAAAATGATCCCCGCCTGGTAATCGTCGCTGGCCCAGGTCCAGGCCGCAAAGAGTCCCGCGGCAGTCATCACAACCGCGAGGGCCGCGACAGGAGTCCAGCCGAGCCACAGTGGTAATGAACAGCGGCGCGAGCAGTGGCCGCACCCATTGATGATTGGTCCAGGCCTTCCATCCCGTCGCGCATTTAGGCGCCGGCGCATCCAAAATCATGCGCCGTGCGGCACGCAACAAATGCCGCTGCGGCACTGCGTAATCGATCAGTCCCAGCTTCGCCGCGGCGCGCGCCCGCACGGTGCGCCCACTCAGCATTAGGTCCATCGCCGCCGCCGCGCCGACCAGCGGTGGCAGGCGCACGCTGCCGCCAAAGCCTGGATGAATGCCGAGACGCACTTCGGGCAGACCGAGTCGCGACTCGTCTTCGGCGATGCGGTAGCGGCAGGCGAGCGCCAGTTCCAAGCCGCCACCCAGGCAAAAACCATGCATCAAGGCCAGCGTCGGAAAGGGCAATTTGGCGAGGTGATTGAGCACAGCCTGACCGCGTTCGATCAGTGCCATGGCGGCGGTGCTGTCGCTGAGCGTGGTGAATTCCTTGACGTCGGCGCCGGCGATGAAGCCGTTGGCCTTATCGGACAGAATTACTAGACCGCGTGGCGGCTGCGCACCCAGCGCGGTCAGTTGTGTGTCGAGTTCGGCCAGCGTTGCCGATGACAGCACATTGGTGCTGCCATCGGCCTTATCGAAATGCAGCCAGGCGATGCCATCGGCATCGGTGTCCAGGCGCCAGTGTGGCCTGGTACGACAACGAATGGGGCTACTCCAACAAATGCCTGGAGATGGTGCGGGTGGTGGCGTAATAATGACAGGTGAACGCCGCAGGCTGCCATAAAAAAACGCGCCCTCGGGCGCGTTTTTTGTTGGGCAGCTTCAACTGCTTCACGATGTCGGTCACCCAGCCTGCACTGAAAGATTCCCACTCCAGCACGTCCACACCGCGTGGGCCCAGCAGCGACCAC
>JAYVYS010000627.1:0-4205 GCA_043784005.1 Isosphaeraceae bacterium | reverse complement strand
CTTCGAGCTCGCTTTCGCGACCGTTTTCAAATCTTGCCGCCCGAGCTTCAGCTCAGACCGTCGGCCCCGCATCGCGGACTTCGCGGCTCGCGGCGGATTCGTATTGACCGAAATTATCGCGGAAAAGCCGCGCCAGCTTAATTGCCGTGGCGTCGTACGCGGTCTTGTCGGTCCAAGTCTCGCGAGGAAGAAGTATCTCTTTTGGCACCCCGGGACATGCCGTCACGGTACGGATACCGAACACAGGGTCGGCGATCAGAGCTGACTCGCCGAGCGCCCCGGAGTGGATCGCATCGATGATCGCTCGGGTGTACTTGAGTTTTATCCGTTGACCGACGCCGTGCGAACCTCCGCTCCACCCCGTGTTCACAAGCCAGACTTTCGTCTGGTGCCGCTTCATTTTCTCGGCGAGAAGCTCGGCATATCGCGCGGGGTGCCAGACCAAAAACGGACCGCCGAAGCACGGAGAAAATGTGGGCTGCGGCTCGTTGATTCCCACCTCGGTTCCCGCCACTTTCGCGGTGAATCCGCTTATGAAGTGGTACATCGCCTGTTCTGGAGTCAGACTGCTGACGGGTGGAAGCACGCCAAAGGCGTCGCAGGTGAGGAAGATGACGTCGGTCGGGTGTCCCGCCATGCAAGGAATCTTGGCGTTCCGAATGAATTCGATCGGATAAGCGCCTCGGGTGTTCTGGGTGATGCTCGCGTCGTGAAAATCGACATGACGATCGGATTCGTCGAGGACCACGTTTTCCAGGAGTGCTCCGAAGTGGAGGGCGGAGAAGATGTCGGGCTCATTCTCATTAGTCAGGTCGATCGTCTTGGCGTAACATCCACCTTCGATGTTGAAAACGCCGATGTCGGTCCAACAATGCTCGTCGTCGCCGATCAGGAGCCGCTTCGGATCGGCCGAGAGTGTCGTTTTACCCGTGCCGGAAAGCCCGAACAGAATGGACGAGCGACCGTTGTACTTATCGGCCGTGGCCGAACAGTGCATCGAGAGCACGCCTTTCTTGGGCATCAGGTAGTTCATGATCGTGAAGACGGCTTTTTTCATCTCGCCAGCGTATTCCGTGCCGAGAATCACGACTTCCCCGTCCTCGATCGAGAGATCGACACTCGTCTTACTGCTCATGCCAGCGGTGTGCCGGTTCGCTGGGAAGGCGCCGGCGTTGTAAATGACGTAATCGGGTTTCCCGTACGTCGCGAGTTCTTCACGGGTCGGCCGGATCAACATGATTTGCATGAACAACGCGTGGTACGGACGCGACGAGATCACTCGCACCTTGACTTGATTCTCGGAATCCCATCCAGCAAAGCCGTCGAAGCAATAGAGAAGGGGGCGAGTGTTTAGGTAATCCTTGGCGCGTTCCCGGTTGATCTCGAAAGAATTGACTTCGAGAGGGACGTTGACCGGCCCCCACCAGACTTCCTTCTCGGACTCCGGTCTTCGAACGATTCGCTTGTCCTTTGGAGAGCGCCCTGTTTTTTTACCAGAATACGCAACGAGCGCGCCACTGTCGGCAATCCGTGCGTCGGGATCGTGGCGGATGGCTTCTTCGTAGAGTTTCGACGGGGGAAGGTTGCGCCTGATGTCCGGAACGGTGATCCCGTGCGCTACGAGCGAGAATGAGGCAGACATGAGATTGCAGCGTCCTCAGATCCGGACCTGACGGGTCCGACGCCGGTTCTTGAACCAGGAACGCGGGAGCGTGCGCCGGCTCGTACCGTGAAGATTTCGAGAGAAAAGCCCCGTGCAGAGTCGGGACCGGAGGTGATTCGACTTCAAGCGCGATACAGACGACCAAACGCGCGTTATTTGGCCTTACCCTGGCTGGCCACCGCGTGCATCGCTTTAGCGATCGCCTCCGCGTCACCAAGATAATAGTGTTTGAGGGGCTTGAGGTCCGCGTCAAGTTCGTAAACCAGCGGGACACCGGTCGGAATATTGATGCCGATGATGTCGTCGTCCGAAACGTCGTCGAGATACTTCACGATGGCACGGATCGAATTCCCGTGTGCCACCACCAGCACCTTTTTCCCCGATTTTACCGCGGGAGCGAGCGTCTGGTGCCAGTAGGGGAGGAATCGAGCCACGGTATCCTTCAGGCATTCCGTCTTGGGCAATTCCTCGGCGGACATGCCCGCGTAGCGCGGATCGTTTCCGGGAAAGCGCGGGTCCGAGGTTTCAAGGGGCGGCGGGGGGATGTCGTAAGATCGTCGCCATACCTTGACCTGGTCCTCGCCAAACTGCGCCGCGGTCTCCGACTTGTTCAACCCCTGGAGGGCCCCATAATGGCGCTCATTGAGCCGCCAGGAGTTGTGGACGGGAAGCCACATGAGGTCCATCTCATCAAGGACTGTCCAGAGGGTGCGAATCGCCCGCTTGAGGACCGAGACATAGGCCACGTCGAAGCGGAATCCCTTCCCTTTGAGAAGCCTCCCCGCCTGACGGGCCTGCTCTCGGCCTTGGTCGGTCAGGTCGACATCGGTCCATCCTGTGAACCGATTCTCTTGATTCCAGGTACTTTCGCCGTGGCGGATCAGAACGAGCTTGTACATCAGTAGATCCTATAACCCGGGCGAACACCCGCCCCTTCTCTCCAGCAACCAACGGGATTCTAACGAATTCGGCCGCGTCACAATACCTCGAGTGTCTCACGCTGTCAGACACGCGGAGCATGAGTGAGACGCTACGGACTCGAACGATCACCGCGAGACTTCAGCGCTCAAGGACAAACCCGGCAGGCATCCCGACCACCGCATATCTTAAAGCCAAGCCCGCGATCAGAACGGCGAATGCGGCGAGTGGGGCGGTCCAGGCCTGTCTTGAAAACCTCGTCAAGAGCGGGAGAAGTAATCCGGCGGGCACGACGAACCAGGGGATCAAAAGACCGGGCCAACTGCGGAATACCTTGGAAGCCAAAGGGCCGAGTGACCACGCGAAGGCCGCAAGCATGACCAACTCCAGAACGATCGCATAAGCATCAAGCCATTCCAGACGGTGGAAGGCATCGTGAGTGACGTTCTTGCCGAACCCTCGGGCGAGCAAAAGGATGGCCGCGATGCCGGTCGAAGCGGACGATGCCAAAAAGAGCGCCGCGAGCCAGGTCGTCTGGGCCCAGACAGGTTGGTTTGTGGCCGAAAGCAGCGCGCCGGTATACGCGCCGAGGAAAAACGCCGAGAGTGTGCCTCCCACTTCAAACAACCTTGCGAGCGGTCCTCGGCGGAGCTTCGTCGCCAGGGCGGACCATCGCCCCAGGCCAAACCGGCGGTCTTCCGCCAGTACCCCGAGAAACGAGAAGAAGCTGAACGCCCCAAACGCGGAGAGGCCCCACGACCCCGCCGACATCGGCGACCACCATTTGAACATCGGACGAAATGTTTCCGACTGGATCAGCATGTGCCAAAAACGCTCGGGCCGGTTGAGATCGACGACCAGGATCAACCCGCAGACGCACACGAGCGGAAAGGCGAGGTAGGCGGCGAACCGGACCGCCTTTTGGTCCGATTCCGCGCCGAACAATCCCGCCATCGTGAACGTCGCATACGACCCTGCGGCAATGCCACCGAGAAAGAAATACGCGGTGATCAGTCCATGCCAGTGTGGAGAGGCGACGTAAGGGTCCATCGCGATTGGTGTCCAAGGGACGAAGAGCGAGCGATCAAGATGTGAGCGACAGCCTTGAAGAAACGAGATTCGAGAGCCCGGAAATCAGAAACGCGCCGTGGGACCGAACGAACGATCCTTTCGACGTTCTCTCATCTCGTCTCTCGAATCTCGATTCCAATCACTTGAACATCGGATTTTCTCGATCACCGCGCGAGAGCAAATAGGCCATCAGGTCGAGAACCTCGTCGTTATTCAAGGTGTTCAGCAACGCCTCCGGCATCATAGAGGTCGGCGAGGGCTTGATCTCCTCGATCTTATTGCGATCGATGTTCACAAGCTGATTCGGGTCAAGCATGTTGGTATTGAGAGTAAACCCGTCGCCATGAAGATTCATCACACGCCCCGTGATGACCTTGCCATCGGTGGTCGCCACCATGATCGCGGCGTACTGATCGCTGATCACCTTGTTAGGATAGACGATCGACTCGATCAGGTCGCGCGATGAGAACCGACCGGCCAATCCCGTTAGTTCCGGTCCCGCGCCGCCGCCCTCGTTATTGAACCGGTGGCAAGAGAAACACGACGCGGCGGC
>JAYVYS010000626.1:0-2966 GCA_043784005.1 Isosphaeraceae bacterium | reverse complement strand
GCATTGAAGCGGAAAAAAGTCTCGAATCCACCGGTCTTTTCGCCCTAACGAATCGCCACCGCGCCTGTCATCGACCGCATCGCCGTGTCGAGCGTCTGTAGCTTCGCGGGGGGTGCTCCACTCGCACGCAGAAGTCCTTCCGCATCCCGAACCGCGTTGAGAAATTGTCCTGCGGGAAGCCGTGAACCGTTCACCACGGATTCGAGGTCTCCCGCAAGCCTCGCGGTGTTCAGAGCCTGATTCTTTCGCGCGGGAAGTGCGTCGACCAGTCCCAACGCGATGTTTTGAACGCCGGCCGAATTCATGCGATTTCCCCCACGAATCAGCCGGGAAAGATCACCGCGAATAACATTTTTATGCATCGCGTTCGTGACCAGTCCGGGGGAGAGCGAATCGAGGTCGGCGATGAGCTTTCGAAGCTTGAGCATCCGTGCCATTTGCTGACGCTGAAGCGACGAGTTGCCTCGATATCTCGGGGTCCGGGCGTAACCTCGTCCCGATCCGCGACGATAGCCCGGTTGATGTCCATACGTCGACATGCTAGGCCGATAATTGAGCCCGGCACCAAGGGCCGTCGATCCCATGAACGCGCCCGAGTTCGACGCATTCAAACTCGTCGCGTTTTGATTTCTTGGTGACTTCGGTGCGTGTGACACACTAGGTTTCGCGTGGGGTTTGTTGGCGTGAGCCCCGGGCGACATCGAGACATGAGGCGGTCGCGGTGCCGTGAAATGCGGAGCGGCACTCACATGCGGCTGAGACATCCTCGGCGCGGAAGGATGATGTGCCGGAGCCTTACCGCCCTTGGCGTTCGCGGCGCTACCTGCAAGAGATCCAAAGACCAGCACCGCGACTAACATCACTCGGATGATCGCCCACCGCATGCGAACGCCCCCCAGCCAAAGTCGGACCACCGTTGCGGAGTACATCCACGCACTCTCTATTCTAATGAACCCCACGTGAAGCGGCGGGTATCGCGCGCGTCCGTTGTTCGCGGGGGAGCGGTCTGCGGTCTCCCCGGTTTCGTCAGGTGGTGTTCACACGCCCCAAACTCTTTACGAGTTCTTCACTCGCTCCCTCGCCTCCGTGGCGCGGCGCGCTCTGCGGTTTTTAAAGCCTTTGCGTTGCGGAGAACGCGACGGAGCAGGTTCAGGGATGGTCGCTTGTTCGGATTCCTCCGCAACCGCGATCGCGTCCGCCGCCTCCCAGAGTCGCATTTGCTCGTCGGAGACGGGAAATTTGGGTTCGATTCGGAGAGTCGGCTCGGGCGTGTTGGACGTGACCGCCGTCGGCACAGGTTGCGGGATCGGCTCGGTCATCAGGGACTTGGGTTCGATTCGGGGGGCCTGTTCCTGCGTCCTGCGACACGTTTTCAGCTCGCGCTGGGCCCACCAAAACGATTTCCAGGCCTCGGCCTCATAGCGGCGGATCAGCCGGGCCTCGGCCGATCCGATAAACATCAATCCGGCCACTGTGCATTCTTGATCGCGCTGATCGAGCTGCTTCAAACCTTTCTCGATCGTCGCGTCGATCTTGTCGATCTCGCGACGGGCGAGTTTCGCGAGGGCTTCCGCGTCCGGTCCCGACGGAAGGTGATGGCAGTTCTCACGAAATTCCACGGGAACCGCCATCATGTCGAGGGCGAGCGCTCGCTGCGAGGCGTCCCAATCGCCAGTCTCCGCGACCGATTCTAACGACTCCCAGCGCTCGCGGAGCCAGGCACAACCGTGGACGTTCCGTTTCAGCTTCGCGACCATCAAGCCGGGATTTCGATGCAGTTTGACACCGAGCTGCTCGGCATCGACCTGACGTTCCTCGTCCCAATGAATCTCGGCGCGCTCGGAGGTCGTCACTCGGAGTGCGTTTTCTTCGTCGTGGCAAAGGTCGATGCGAATCGTGGCGATCGCGATCTTTTCAATCAGCCACCGCTCACGTTCCGACTGCGGCTCGCCTCCGTCGGACCACTCCGCCATGCGAAGGGCGAGCCGTTCGGGCGAAGAGGAAGAGATCGCGACCTCCGCGCCCGAGAGACCGTGGGTGGTCGCGTTGAGGCGGGACTGGGCCTTGCCGTCAGGGCTGGTCGGCCCGGTGCTTTTTTGGGCGTTTTCTCGATTGGCGCGGATCTGGGCATCGCTGGCCATCACGGGGCTCCCTCGACATTGAGTCAATGCGTGAGAAGGCGTGAGAAAGGTCATTCCCGAGATACCATCGATAAAAATCTTGAGGTTGTTCTGTGAATCCGAAAACACTGGCCCGGAACGAAAGTCTCAAACGAAAACGGCCCCACCAATCATGGCGGGGCCGTTTCGTTCGCCTGAACCTCTTCGTCGCTTACGATCTGGACCCCTGGCCGTCTTTCTTGTCGTTCGATTCGAGACGATTGAGAATCCGATCGAGCTTCTTTTCGAGTTCATCGATCCGACGATCCTGGTCGGGTCGTTGAACCCGAATCATTCGCTCAACCTGCAGCGGCGCGGCCGAAGCGCTTGTTGGCGTGGTCGGGACCGCCGGGGTAACCGGGGCAACCGGGGTGAGCCGTTCTCGCATGGTGTCATCGACTGCGGTGAAGGTCTGTCTAGTCTTCTCGGAGAAGTTTTTCTCGAACTCCCCTCCTGCCGACGCATGAAGGCTCGCGAGCTTGGAAGCAATCTCGGCAAGCTGCTTGTGCGTCTTCATGAGCGAGTCCTGAGCCTCTCGCATCCGAGCTTGGGTCAGGTGCGCCTCTGCCTCCAGTTTCTGCATCTGCGCGACGAGCTGTTCCTGATTGGCTTTCTGCTCAGGGGAGGCGGAGGCGTCGAGGACTTCATTTTGAGCACTTCGCGTGAGCGTCAGAGGGCGCGATCCCGCCCGTCCGAAGATTGCGGTTGCAGGGCCGGGCTTTGTGGTCCAGGTCGCGTTCTTCACGCTGAGCGACTCGATCGCCTGCTTGAGCGCCTTGATGATGGCCTCATCCTCGGCGCTCTTCT
>JAYVYS010000625.1:0-7074 GCA_043784005.1 Isosphaeraceae bacterium | reverse complement strand
TCGCGTGCCAGCGATGCGTCGTTGGTCGTGAGCAATTCGACCGCGCGCATCGCGCGTTCCAATCGCCCCGCCGCGTTGATCCGAGGGGCAAGTCCGAATCCGACCGTCCCCGTGGTCAACTTTTTCTTGTCGAACGCACCCGATACTTCCATCAAGGCTTGCATCCCTATTGTGGGATTCGAGTCGATTCCGCTCAACCCGTGGCGAACGAGGATGCGGTTTTCCCCTGTCAGCGGCACAACGTCGGCAACGGTGGCAAGTGCAACGAGGCCGAGCGACTCGACGAGGAAAGCACGAAGGTGGGGCGAGGCCTTCTTGCCGTCTCCGAAGCTCTTGCAGACCTGCCACGCGACCTTGAACGCGACACCCGCGCCGCAGAGGTCGGGGCAGGGATAATTGGATGTGCCGAGCCTGGGATGGACGACGACATCGGCGTCGGGAAGCTCGTCGCCCGGCGTGTGATGGTCGGTGATGATGAGTTCAAGTCCCAACTCTCGCGCCAGCTTGGCTTCCCGCACGGCCGAGATCCCGCAATCGACGGTCACGACGAGGTCGGCCTTGATTTCGGTGGCGATCTTCGTGAGGGCCTCGGCGTTGACGCCATAGCCTTCGTCGACCCGATGGGGAATGTAATAGCCGACATTTTCCGCCCCGGCGAGCTTGAGACAGGCCCAGAGGACGCTCGTTCCGCACACCCCATCGACGTCGTAATCGCCGTAAATAACGATCTTTTTGCCATTTTTAACGGCGAGCGTGATACGTTCGGCGGCCTCGACGGCTCCTGGTAGCAGGGCGGGGTCGTGAAGGTCGTTGAGTTTGGCCTGAAGAAACTTCGTGGCCGCATCGGGCTCGGAGATCCCTCGGTTGAGAAGGATCTGGGCGACAAGCGAGGAAACGCCGGCTCCGCGACTCAACGTCTCGATTTTGTCGCGATCGAAAGGCTTGAAACGCCAGCGGGTCGTCGACATGGACGTTTCCTTTGAAGTCTCGCCGGGTCCGCTAGACGCAGACCGATTCGCCGTAAATCACGTTTTCGTCCCGCAATGGAGGCTCTGAATTTTTCGAGCGGCCGTCTACGAAGCCCCTCGGCAAATTTCATATTCAGGTCTGTTGTGACGAGGCCCTATGGGCATGCTCACGAGGCGCAACAACGTATGATCCCGGTTTGAAAGGAACTCCCGACTCCCCGTGATGTCAAGGGAAGTGATAAAGAGATCCGCGCGGCCCGGTCTCGGGTCGATCGTTACGCCGCGAACAGCCTACGCGATTCGGACAGCCAGCCCGCTTTCATCACCCGTGGATAGGATCCCATCACCACGACAAGTGGGCGCAAGCTCCAGGCACGCCCGAGAAACTTCTCCATGACGTGCGGCCCTTGGCGCTCAGACAGCTCACTCGTCGTCGTCGGCCCCTTTCAAGTCGACTTCTTCCAGGCCGAGACCCTTCGCCACTGCCGAGAGTTGTTGCTGGACCTCGAACATCCCCGCAGGTCGACGATCGGGGCCGTACTCGAGGCAGGCGAGGATAAGCTCATTGAGCTTCGCGGGGATCTTGGGATTGACCTGACTGGGCGCGGCAAGCTTTCTCGCGCCCCCTTCACCGGGCTTCGGAAGACCCTGGTTGGCGAATCGTCCCGTGAACATCCGGTACATGGTCGCGCCGAAGTTGTAAATGTCCGTTTTGGCGTCGACGGTCTTCTCGACCACCTGCTCTGGAGCCACGAATTGCGGAGTTCCCGCCGCGCGATTCTTTTCTTTGCCGCGAATCCAGCAGGTACCGAAGTCGATCAGCTTAACCTGCCCGTTCTTTGAGAGCATGATGTTGGAGGGCTTCAAATCCCCGTGGAAGACCCCTCGACGATGCATGTGCGAGATCGCCGAAGCAACCTGGCAGAAGATTAGGACCAGTTGACCCATTTCAGGAGCTTCGATTTCGTCGAGTGTCTTTCCCTCTACGTACTCCATCAACAACTCAACCCCCGTCACCTTAAACCAAGACCGCTTCATGCGCATGTCGTAGATTCGGGCGATGGCCGGGTGCTTGAGCTTTTGCGCCGCTTCATACTCCACCTTGGCCTGTTCGAGGTAGATATCGTCCTCGGGCTCTTGCTTCTTCACGACCTTGAGCGCGTAGCGCTTGCCGCCAGCGCCCTTGTCGCTGATCTGCAAGATCGTACTCCCGGCACCTGTTCCCAGGGTGCTGACGACACGGTAACTCATGCCGGAGAAACTCGGAGAGCTCGAAGCGTTGGCCATGAAATTCCTCGGTCACTCGTCAGAACGGGAGACATCATCCGGGTATACTATCACAGGCGGGAAGGTTCGATCAGCAGTTCCACGCTCGACTACAGGGTCATCCATTGTTTCAAACTGGCCAACATAAAGCTTGGCTCATGTGCTCGAACTTGGCCTCGAACCCGTGGCATGCTGTCGTCTATCTTTTTAGCTAAAAACAGTGAAGGACTCCGCGCTCGACATTCGTCTTGCCAAGATGAAGTTATCTCAAGCCGTCGGCGTCGGCAATCCCCTGTTCCACTCGACGCGGCGACCCGAGAACCGATTAACCCTCATGAACAGAGGCTGAACCCGATGACGGAGCCTACCCGCCTCCCAGTGACACCCTTGAGTCAGGCAGTCGGGAGAATCCCGAGCGGACTCTACATCCTGACGGTTTCCTACGACGGCCGCTCCACCGGGATGCTCGCGAGCTGGGTTCAACAGGCGGGTTTTGATCCCCCCATGCTGACCGTGGCCGTTGCCCGGAAGCGCTTCGTCGGAGACTGGATTGCCGCGTCCGGACGGTTTACCCTCAATCAGCTTCCCGCGGGAAGCAAGGCCTTGATCCGCCACTTCGGTCGCGGATTCGACCATGATTCACCGGCGTTCGAAGGTCTGGCTCTACGGGAGACTCCAAGCTTCGCCCCGGTTCTCGTCGGTGCTTTGGCCTACCTGGATGCCGAGTTCGTTGGCGAGCTTACCTCGGGAGATCACCGCATCATCCTGGCCCGAATTGTCGACGGAATCGTGCTCGACGCCACAGCCGAACCTCTGATTCATGTCAGACATAACGGACTTCACTACTGAGCCAAGGTCCGATCGTGAACACACCACATTGGGCAAAGGTCGTTCATGGTCGGCCGAAAAAATCGCAACCCCATTCGGTGAATCCGCGCGGCGCGCGATTATTCGAGGTTGAGAAGTTCGACCTCAAAATGCAGGGTGGCATTGGGAGGAATCACCCCTTGTCCGAGCGCGCCATAAGCCGCCGAGGGTGGGATGACAAGCTTTCGGATCTCTCCGATACGCATCCCGGGAATGCTTTCCTCCCAACCTCTAATCACGCTGCCTCGACCGAGCTCCACGATGAAGGGTTCTTTCCCTGGATCTCGTGAGCTGTCGAACTTGCGACCGTCATCGAGTGTACCAACGTAATGTAAGGTCGCTCGTTGGCCGACCTTCGCGACCGCTCCCGTCCCTTCCTTGGTCGTTTCATATTCGACGCCGGATTCCGTTTTCTTCTTCTCCCCCTTCGCCGTCGGGGTCGCGGGCGCGATACTGGGGATGGCCGATTTGCTTTGTCCTCCGGCCTGGGGGCCGCTCTCGCCGAGCGCGACGCCGGGCTCTTCCTTCGCCTGCTCACGAAGCAAGGCATGTGAATCAATACCTGGAGGCGCGGCGGGATAGATCCCTTCCGGCTCGGAACACCCTTCGGCGATCGAGATCGCGACGACGATCAATCCCAGTCTCCAGCCGCGTGTGGAATTCGACACGTTCATGCCTCCGCGCCCTTTCGGGGCGCCGATTAACCTTGGGAGCGTCTCAGATGAAGGGATCGGATGAATCGAAAACTTCGACGACGGGAGATCCCCAACCTCTTCTTGATTATGACAGCGAAGAAGGCTCTTTCACCAGTCCAGCCTTCGAAATGAAGGACAACGAACGCCCCCTATTGATCACAATCGCACCAGGCTGACGGCGATTCGTCCACCGAAACAAACGTCGACGTCGGTTCCTGGCGCTCGAATCCGGCTCTGATAATCGCCCGAGTAATGCGCCTCGCCGCCATCGTGATTGAACCGAAAATCGAGCGGAAGGGGAGACGGATCGACCGGACAAAAAACCACCTCGGGCGCGGAAGCGTCCGCGTCGAGATGAGGCAAATTTACGTTCCAGAAGGTGCCGGGCTCCCAAGGCATCTCCAAGAGCCGGTGGAGAACCAAGGTGGTCCACTGTGCAGCTCGTTTCCAGTCGATCACCTTGTTCCGCGCGATGTAGTGCGAAACAGCGATTCCCGGTCGACCGCGAAGGCTCGCCTCGCGAACCGCCGCCACCGTACCGGAGTGATAGAGGTCGCCGCCCAGGTTGCCTCCGGCATTGATTCCCGAAATGACCCAATCCAAGCTGGGTTCGAGGCGGAATAAAGCGACCCGCACGCAATCGGCAGGTGAGCCGGCGACGGCCGTTCGACCGTCGGGTCGTTGCGTGATCGCGATCGGCCCGTGTGTTGTCACCGCGTGGCTGCAACCAGAGGAATGATCGCACGGGGCAACCACCCGCCATCTGCCAAGCTCCTTGGTCGCTTCGACAAGTGCCCCGATCCCGGGGGCTTCCACTCCGTCGTCGTTGGTCAGCAAAAGGATACGAGCTTGATCGCCAGGCATAAAAAAATTCCCTCATTCAAACGAGGCCCGGAAACGAAAATCGTGGATGGCGGATGACTGTACGACATAAGTCGTTGGTATTGCGATAGCCGTCAAACGTAGGGTGACGTTCTTAAAGACGCACCATGTTTTCTCGCCGAGTCGATATCACGCGAGAACCGTGCGGCTTTGAGGACGAACGGTACTCAAATGGCGTCAGCGTTGTGAATCGACCTGAGCCGGCAACAAAATCGAGGATAACAAATGCAGGGTCGGTACTCGCACCGCGACCCCAAACGGTCCAAATTGAGGGAGGGACCCTTTTCGGTGCGTTTAACTCGGTGTCGGGAGGATTTGCCATTCTCGACGAGTGGCTCCCGACCTACCCTCGACTCATCCCCTACCCGGGAAACCTTCCGTCCGAATCGCGACGGGGTCGGGAGGACAGTGAATTCCAGTAACGAAATTGCCGTGTGGTTCGCTGGTTCGCGTGAGTAAGGAAGAACGGAGTTGAACTTGAAAGCGTGCCACGCTAAGATACCTTCGTCAGTGAGATCCACGCCAACTAAAATGAAATCAACGCTCCGCCGGGTTGCCGGAACTGATTAACATTCAAGGCCGTGGAACAGTGTCGGGGGATTAGCTCAGTTGGGAGAGCGCTTGCATGGCATGCAAGAGGTCAGGGGTTCAAGTCCCCTATCCTCCATTCGCGGAAGTCTCTGAAAAATTAGAAGTTCCGACAGAGGCGTCCGAATCCCTCGCTGAGTCCGTTTTTAGTTTCAACCGCTCAATCATCGCGTGCCGGTTTTGAGTGCGCACGTTAGGCGCAAGGACTGTGACCGGCGGCCAGCAATCCCACGAACCCCTCCTCCAGCCTCTCAACGACGCGCTACCAACGCGCAATTTCGCACTCCCTTAAATCAAGGCGGACGAGACCCGCTGGTTGGTCTTTGACTGTCGAGAAAGTCGCGCCAGCATATCGGTCGTGGCGCAGGGTTTTCCCCGGGGTGGAAGCGGGCAGCGCCGAATTCACGTTTGGCCGACACCGGACTGTAACGGACTGCGACGATGCCGGCCCTTGCCGAACCAGACCTGAGGGCGGCGGCGATCGCTTCCGAGGCGCGACCACATCGACGGCGGGTGAAGGCTTCAATACGCCCGCACGTTTGCCTAGCGATTGGGAGAGGGGAAACGCGACCGTTTCGCGACCGATTGCTTCGAGGTGTCTTAGTTCACTTCACCGACGGTTCGATCGCGATCGGCAGCGTGCCTGAATCGCAATGCCTAACGGCTTCACTTTCAACGAAGGCGGGCACCGAAGGCAAGCTGGCGGGCTTGGTGCCGATCGCGGCCCCTCCGCCACTGGCGAAAACTGTCGATAGGCTGAAGAGCGAACACGCGATCACGACGACGATCAGGGACGCGATCGTGAATCGCTGAGGGGTCGACAATGGAAAATTCCACCACCCGCGGCAAACTGGCGCGGCGCCTTCGGTCAACTCGCGAATGCTGGCGGGGATGGTCTCGATACCGGCTCCTCGGGTGACGGTCAATGCTGAACGCGTGGTCGCCTCAACGAGTTTTGAGGGGACGAGTTCCGCGAAAACCTCATTCTTGGAGAGGCGAAGCGCGAGGAACGCGGCCGAAAGCGCCAGCCCGCGGCGGGTGAGGCGAGAGCGTAAGAGGTCACGGGCGCGGGAAAGCCGCCCTTTGACTGTTCCTACCGGCCAACCCAGCAGTGTCGCTGCCTCCTCGTTGGTCCGCCCTTCAAGGTAGCAAAGCACCACGGCCTTGCGATACTTTTCCGGCAGGCGATTGACCTCCTCGTGAAGCACTGGCCGAAGCTCGGTCCAGGCCGGGTCTTGAACTTGGCCATCCGCCTGGGCCGACATCCGGGCCACCTCTTTCTCACGAGATCGGCGTTGGGCGGAACGGGTTCGGGAACGGAGTGCGATCCGGTTAGCCACCTCGTAGAGCCAGTTTCCCAGAGACCGATGGTCGCGGATTGAAGCGGCGTTGCGCGCGAGGACCAAAAATGTCGCTTGAAAGGCGTCCTCGGCGTCGGAATGGTGTTCCAGAACATGCCGACAGACTCCCAAGACCATCGGCCCATGCCGACGGACCAGTTCGCTGAAGGCATCCTCCGCTTGGGCTTCATCCTCACCCAAGAACCGTGCCAATTGGCAATCGTCGGGCTGTTCCCGGTTTACCGTCACGTTCGAGGGACTGCGGTGACTTATCATCGTTGACGCGCTGGCCATGTCCGCCTCCCTCTCCTAATATTCTTCTCCACTCTCATTAGAGTCGCCGGATCACAACCCGGTTACAAGTTTTTTTGAGAAAACATCGTGAGCCGAATCTGCGATTCTCAACTGGCGAACGCTTCGTCCCTCGTTCTTCAACACATCTCCAAAGTTGTAATAGTGTCATGAGTG
>JAYVYS010000624.1:0-2587 GCA_043784005.1 Isosphaeraceae bacterium | reverse complement strand
CCTGGCCGGTCGGGTCATGGTCCAGTTGAATTTATGTAGGCCGGGCTCGGAAGGGACCCGCGACTCAAAGGCCGTCGCGCCGTCATAATCCAAGATCTTCACCGTCGCGCCTTTTTCAGGCTTCGCCGTCAACGCGACATAAAACGCAGCGCCTCGCGCTGGGTTCTGGCCGCTGAACTTTCGGTTGGTGCCGCCGCGACTCGGTTCCGATTGCCAGCGAATCGCCGAGGTCGGCTTCAATAACGTCGCTTTGGCTTTCATCGTCTCTTTGGTGATCTGTCGCAACGGGCTCACGTCGAGCACCCATAGGCTCCGTCCGTGCGTCGCCACCACCACCTCACCGGCGGTCGGGTGCTGTGCGAATTCGAAGATCGCCACAGTGGGAAGGTTGTTGTTGACCCTGACCCACGACGCCCCCCGATCCAGGCTCGCCCACGCCGCGAACTCGGTGCCCAGATAAAGCAAGTCGGGGTTATACAGGTCTTCACGCAACACATGACTCGACCCGCGCGGCAGGTTGGCCTTGAGCGGCTTCCACGTTTTGCCCAGATCCTCGGTCACATAAACAAGCGGGTCGTCGAGATCCGAACGGTGACCATCAAACGCAACGTAGGCGCGTCCTTCCTCGTACCGCGAAGCCTCGATTGTCGAGACATAGCAAGAGCGATCCAGGCCTACGTTTTTGGTGATATCCGTCCATTCCTTGCCGCCGTTGGTCGTGACCCAGAGCAGGCCGTCGTCGGTTCCGACGTAGAGGACATCCGGGTTCTTGGGAGATTCGGCAAGCGCCGTCGCGCTTCCCTGCTTCGTCCGCGTGACTTCCGGGGAGATCGGACGTAGGTCTTCCCCTTTGTTCAACGAACGAAAGACGACCTCAGCCGCCGCGTAATAGATCTTCGGGTTGTGGGCGGAGAGGACGAACGGAGTGTTCCAGTTGAACCGATGAATCTTCCCCTTCTCGGGTATGGGACGGATCGACGCAAATTCACCTGTGCGAAGGTTGCGGCGATTGAGCGCGCCATACTGGCTGGTGGCGTAGATCTGATTCTCGTCCGTCGGGTCGACCTGGACCTTGAAGCCGTCACCCCCACCGACGTTCAGCCAGTCCTCGTTCACCGGTCCCTCGCCCGACCGGTTCATCGTCGGACCCCCCCAGCTTCCGTTATCTTGCAAGCCGCCATACGCTTTGTACGGTCGCTTCGTATCGATCGACACATGGTAGAACTGGCCAAGTGCCGCCGTGTTCAAATGATCCCACACACTTCCGCGATCATAAGTTTGATAGACGCCGCCGTCGCAGCCGATCACCATGTGCCGGCCATCCCTGGCGTCGATCCAGAGCGCGTGCATATCGGCATGGACCCCTCGGCTCGCGTCGCCTCGAAAGGTCTTGCCGCCGTCGGTCGAGCGGTGCAGGGCCAATCCCAACACGTAGATCGTATTCTCATCACTCGGATCGACGCGGATCTGGCTGAAGTAAAATGGACGAGGGTTGAGGCTGTTCACGCGGGTCCACGAGTCGCCGCCGTCGGTCGATTTGTAGACGCCGCCGGTCTGAAAGCTGTCCGGCCCCTGACGATCCTGCGCGTTCTCGATCTGGCCGCCAAGCGCGGCTCCGAAAGGCTTGCTCGGGTCGAGCTGGAGCCCACCGAAGCCTTCGCCCACCGCGCCACCGGGTTCGACCCCTTGACCGGTCGGCGCGGGCCGATTTCCGGCACCGCCGGGCGTGCCCGCGGGTGCGTCGGCCGGGCGCTGGGCCAGCGTCACCGAAACCTCGACCGGCTTACCTTCGCGTTCGAGAGCGAGCTTCAGCGTGTCGCCGGGTTTCTTATCGCGAAGGATCGTCACAAGTTCGCTATAAAGCTTGATCTCCTTGCCATCAATGGATTTGACGGAGTCGCCGATACGGATTCCGGCCTTGGCGGCTGGTCCTCCTTCGGTAACCGCCGCGATCTTGGCTCCGGGTGCGTCGGGACTGTCGCCGACGATCCCCATGTAGACCTGGTTCTCGGTTACCGCCGCCTTGGGCCGCGGCCCCGTCCCCACCTTTTCGCTATCCACGATCGCGAAGACGACCTTCGGGTCCTTCCGCGAGTAATCCAGGCCGATCCGCCCGAGCTTCACCGTGGGCAGACCATTTTTCAGCTTTTTAAAGGTCTTGCCGCCGTCGGTCGTCTTGTGAATCGCGCTCCCGGAACCCCACTTTTTGATGGGATCGCCCGTGTCGTAAAGGTCGCGAAGGCGTTCGTAGGTGGCGACGAGCAGCGTCTCGGGATCGGTCGGGTGCATCTTCATTTCGACGATGCCCGTCTTATCATCCACATAAAAGATTTTCTGCCAACTCTTGCCGCCATCAATGGTCTTGAAAAGTCCGCGCTCGTCGTTGGGACCATAAAGCCTTCCCAGCGCGCCGACGTAAACGATGTCGGGGTCTTTGGGATGAATCACGATCTTGCCGATCTGAAACGTTCCCTTGAGGCCGACGTTGGCCCAGGTCTTGCCGCCATCGGTCGACTTATAAACGCCGTCGCCGTAAGAAACCGAGTTCCTCGGGTTGTTCTCTCCCGTGCCCACCCAAACGATGTTC
>JAYVYS010000623.1:0-4330 GCA_043784005.1 Isosphaeraceae bacterium | reverse complement strand
GGGAGAAGCCGTTCCCCGATTTTGTTAAGATGGCGTTCAGGTGATAACGGATGGTCCGTGCCGGATCTGGCGTTTCCTAAAATCTAAGGATAGAACGGCTGTTGAACAAAAACTTGCTGGCGCTGGACACCTCGACCCAACACGCGGCCCTCGCCCTGATCGTCGAGGCGGATCATCGGTCGATCGCGGTTCACGTCGCGCGTCCCGATCCCGCGATCAGACACGGCCGAATCCTGATCCCCGCCATTCGCGACTTGCTCGCCGAGGCCGGTCTGACCGTCGCGGACCTCGACGGACTGGTCGTCGGACTCGGCCCCGGCTCGTACACGGGTTTGCGAATCGGGATCACCGCCGCCAAAACCCTGGCCTATGCGATCGGCAAGCCCCTCGCCGGTCTGGACAGCCTCGAAATCGTCGCCCGCAACGCTCCCGACGATCAAACGTTCGTCTCGGCGATCGGTGACGCCCAGCGCGGTGATTTCTACGCCGCCGAATTCGTTCGCGAAGCGGTCGGGGCACCTCTACTGAGAATCTCGGAAACGCGGGTGATCTCCCTTGTCGAGTGGTTAAATCAGCTTCCCGACCATGCCTATATTGTCGGACCCGCTCTTGAAGTTCCCCGCCTCTGGGCAGGCATCCCGCCGCACCTGCGACGTCCCGAAAATCCCGAATCGAATTGGCCCGATCCGCATGTCATGGCTGAGCTTGCGACCGAAATCTGGCGGACCGGGGAGCGTCGGGACCTCTTTTTCGTCGAGCCCGTGTATCTTCGTCGAAGTGCCGCCGAAGACCTCTGGGAGCAAAAGGGAAAGGTTCCCGCGCCATGACCCGGCCCGCCGAACGCGATCAGTCCCGGACGAAATCGACCTACGCGCTGCAATGGAACCGGTTCCGCATCCTCCGACCCGAGGAAGATCGCGCCACGTTTCGAAACCGCACCGGTTTCACTTCCGAGGACCTCGCGGGCCTCACCGTGCTCGATGGCGGTTGCGGGATGGGACGCTACTTACGGATCGCGGCCGAAGCGGCTCCGAGTCTCCTCGTCGGGCTCGACCTGAGCAGAGCGGTCGTCGCCGCGCGCGACCTCACGCATGACTTGACGGGTGTACAGGTCGTACAAGGGGATCTCTTACGTCCTCCATTCGCTCCGGGAAGCTTTGACCGGATCTATTCGCTGGGAGTGCTCGACCATACTCCCGACCCACGCGCGGCGTTCCTCGCGCTGGCGAGGTTGCTCAAACCGGGCGGCAGGATCGTGATCTGGGTGTATCCGAAGGAAAAGCCCCGGCTCGAACGGATCATGAACGCCCATCGCGCGACCTCACGCCGCCTTCCCTTGGGCGCGCTGGTCTTTTTGAGTCGCCTGATGGCCCCGGTGGGAGCCTTGAAACGGCGAATGATGCTCAGCCGCCATCGCCCGATCGCGCGCGCGGGGGTCGCGCTCAATCTGTTGACCATCGGCGTCTCGATGCATCCCGACCCCGAGGTCCGCGTTTGCGACACCCTCGATTGGTATGCTCCCAGATTTCTCTCCCGACATACTCAAGAAGAAGTCCGGGGCTGGTTCCAAGAGGCGGGGCTCGTCGACATCGTCGACCTTTCCCTGGGCCAGGTTTATTACCACGTCGGGCAGGGGAACGGAGTGAACATTACGGGGAAGCGAGCATCGATATGAGGCCGACGGGCGATTCGCCGATTGATCCGGCGGCACTCCTCATTTAAAGCATCAATGTCACTCGTTCCCACGGTCTCCGTGGGAATGCATTCCCCGACGCTCCGCGTCGTCTTACCTGAGAAATAGGAAGACGCAGAGCGTCCAAGACGGTATTCCCACGGAGACCGTGGAAACGAGGATATGCCTGCAACAACGGGGTCGGGAGACCCACGCCGATCGCCTTCTCCCCGCTCCGATTTCCTCACGCCTGGATTGCCGCGAAGCCCCCTTCAACGACCGGCCGAGGACGACGCCAGGTCGTTCGGGTCGGCTCCATTCGGACTTTTCTCGGGCTTTCCGATGCACGCCCAACGCAACGATTGAAACTGAGCAACGTCAAGGCGAACAGGCCTCCCGCGATCATCAACGTCAGCACGAGCACCAACCCAAGGACGAGCCACCAGCACGCCTCGAAGATCCCCACCGACACAAACAGGGAATTCCGGTCCGACCCCGACGAACTGATTTGAAACATCGTCTCAAAAAGCTCCGCAGGCATGTACTGGCCTCCGAGCGGACAGAGCGCGAGGTAGCCGTATAAAAAGAGTTCTTGGTACATTTCCATATAAGAATCCAATCCGAAAACACCTGCGATCATATTCAAGAGGGAATCCGCGATAAGTTCCGCCGTGACGGGAATCCCGAAGGCGAGGATCACGTAAATTGTCACGCTCACCGCCACGGCGCGCCCGGGCCTGGTAAACCACGTCGCCATCAACAAGCCGAAACTCGTCACCACCGCCCCTTGCGCCAGCAACAACGCGATGGGAAAGAACAAACAACACAACCTGCTGAACATCCCGATCCGAAGCGGATTCGCCATCCAGCCCGCGGGCGGCACCAGAATCTCGGGCAGACTGAGAAGGACCACCGCCGTCGTGAGCATCGGCAGTATCGCCAGGCGTGGGACCATTCGGTATGCTCCCCACCACTTGGCCATCACGATCGATTCCGTCGAGAGCGGGGTCGTCATCAACACGTCCAGACTCCCCCGCGTCCGCTCCTCGCTCAATACCGTCGGCGCATAAAGGCTCACCAGCAAGAGCCCGAATGTGACGTGCAGGCCGTTACAGAGCAAGACTCCGTCATCCGACGAGCTTCCTCCGCCGCTCTTGTTGAGCATATTCATGACGGACCAGACCGACGCGACGATCGAAATCGACCAGAAGATCCCCCAGACGGCTCTCGCCAGCCTCGAAGGCCGCCCCCGATGCCACTCTCGCCAGAAGAAGGGGTTGGCATCCAACTCCGGAGGTTTCGACAGCCGAGGCACGCGACGGACAATCCCGTTCGCCAGCCAGGTCTGCCAACGCCAAGGGCCTTTGTCACGGCTCGGCTCTTGTCTCAACCCGCGCAGCGCGCTCACCACACACCCGAGCGCACCCGTCAGCATGACCGCCGCGAAGATGGCGAAGTCCCAAAACCCCGCGTAATCCGGCCAGGCGTAGGGCGCCCACGCCAGCACGAACGGGTTTAGCTTCAAGTACCATCCGGGCAAATTCGGGAGGGAAAGAAGACTGGTGAAGAGTGGAAAAAGAATCCAGAGGGTCCAGAACGTGAACACCGCCATCAACACCTCATGCGATTTCGTCGCCCGCACCGAGACCGCCAGGGCCAGCGCGCACGCGAATACCGCAAGCGCCATGCTCACGACCGTCAGCGAGACCAGCGCCTCCGGGATGATCCCGCCCAGCAATGAGGCGATCGCCAGCACGGGTATCGCGGCGACAATGATCCCGAAGACCGGAACGAGCTTCGCGCCAAGCTTCCCGAGCACGATCTCCCGGTCCGACAGATCGGTGACGAAGATGTGCGTGAGCGCCCCCCGCGCGCGGTCGAGGCAAATGGCCCCCGACGTGGCCGCAGGCGCTGCCAATAGCACGAGTGTGACCTGCACTCCGGAGATCGCGTAGTAAAAATACGAACCGAGCTGCGCGAGAAATTTCAGCGGGACATCGGTGTTGGAGCCGAACTGAGATCCGCTGAACTGACTGTAAAGCAGGAACCCGAGAAGGCTCATCGACATCAACATCAAGCAGACCGTCCCCGCGCGCATCGCGAAGTGCTGCCAGCGCCTCGCCGCGGTGATCGACTCATAAACGAAGACCGGCCCCGGTCCCAATCGCAACGACATCGGCATCCCTCCCTGAATTCCACCACGTCGCTCGATCCGAACTTCACGGCAACCGTCAGAGGCAGACAGTATCATATCGGGGAAGCCGAAGGTAGTCGTCGTAGCACCATCGGGATGGACGATGACTCCGCGATCAGCGCGGGTCTCCGACCCCGTCGCTGCCGGCATTTTGGAGCCTCCGATCGGCGTGGGTTCCGCGATCGGCGAGGGTCTCCGACCCCGTCGTTCCTCGGTTCCCGATTCACAGAACAGATCTCGCTCTCGATTCGATGATGTCTGATGAAGCGATCGCGCACACTCCGCGCGCAGCGCATTAACATCATCAAAAACGAGACCACCCGTGAAGAAACTCACCGACGAACAGCGCTCCAAACAAGCCCGCATCAACGCCGGAAAATCCACCGGCCCCAAATCCGAAGAAGGCAAAGCCAATTCTCGCAAGAACGCGTTGAAGCACGGCTTGACCGCCAAGATCCTCGCCA
>JAYVYS010000622.1:0-4312 GCA_043784005.1 Isosphaeraceae bacterium | reverse complement strand
GGTCTACTGACGGGGGGTGAATCCGGTCCCGCGCTGGTGCCCGGAAAGCCGGATGAGAGCCTTATCGTAAGAGCGATCGAGCATCAGCAAGACGTCTCGGCGATGCCACCGAAGCAGACACTCCCACCGCGGGTGATCGCCGATATCCGCGAGTGGGTGGCGCGAGGCGCGCCCGATCCCCGCGTCGCTGGAAAACGCCCTTCGACGGCATTCCTTGGTGATCGGCGCGACTGGTGGTCACTCCGCCCTTTGAATCGACCGCGGATTCCAAACGATCAGTCAGGCTGGTCGCGGACCCCAATCGATTCGTTCATCGTCGCGGAATTGCGCAAGAATCAGCTCACGCCGGCACCCGAAGCGGATCGTCGAACTTTGATTCGTCGTCTCTCGCTCGACCTCACCGGCCTACCGCCGACGTTTGAGGAGACCTCCTCATTCCTCGCCGATCGCCGTCCCGATGCATACGAACAACGCGTCGATCGGCTTCTCGGATCGCCTCACTACGGCGAGCGATGGGCAAGGCACTGGATGGACGCGGTCCACTTTGCCGAGACGCATGGTCATGACCAGGACAGGGTTCGAGAACACGCCTGGCCCTATCGCGACTATCTCGTGCGCTCGTTCAACGCCGATACGCCTTATGCGAAATTCGTCCAAGAACAGGTCGCTGCCGACGCGTTTTTTCCTGAAGAGCCCGGTAAAGTCGTCGCGCTAGGATTTCTCTCCGCAGGCCCCTGGGACGAGAGTTCTCTTCGCGATATTCGTGAGGATAGCATCGATCGCCAAATCGGCCGATATCTCGATCGCGACGACGTGGTGACGACCGTCATGTCCACGTTCGTCAGCTCCACCGTTCACTGTGCGCGATGCCATGATCATAAATTTGATCCGATCTCCCAGGACGACTATTATGCGCTTCAGGCCGTCTTCGCGGGAGTCGATCGCGCGGACCGCGAGTTCGATACCGATCCCGAGATTTTTCGACGTCGTAACGAATGGACAGCGCGTTTGAATGCATTGCGAACCCATGAACCAGCCGCCATGGCGTCGCTCGACGAAGAGGAGATGCAGAGACAATCCGCAGTCTGGGAAACCGAATTGTCGTCAAAGCCCGCCGTGTGGGAGACTCTTGAACCTCTCCGTCTGACATCGAGCGGCGGGGCGACTCTTACCCTTGAAAATGACGGGTCAATCCTCTCGACGGGAACGCGGCCAGCGAAGGAGACCGTTACGATTCTCGCCCCGTGTCGGCTGAATGGCGTCACGGCGATTCGCCTTGAGGTCCTCTCCGACGATCGACTACCGAGCAAAGGGCCTGGCCGCAACGATAACGGCAACTTTCATTTGACGGAGTTCCGCGTCAGCGCATCACCACGTGATCAGCCCGAGTCGAATCGATTGATCCCTATCCGCATCGCCTCGGCGGATTTTGAGCAACAAGGCTGGGGGATCGCCGCGGCTCTCGACGGCAATCCGAAGACCGCCTGGGGCATCTTTCCGGAAGTGGGCAAGTCGCACCAAGCGATCTTTCAACTCGAGTCGCCGATCACAGGTGGTGATAAAAACTTATTCACCATTGTCCTCGAACAGAGTTATCCCGAAAGTCACCCGATCGGTCGATTCCGGTTGTCGGTAACCCAATCCGCTGGCGACATCCGTGTCCCGACACAACCTGATAATGTGGCGCGGATACTCTCCGTTCCCACCCAGACACGTACAAGAGAACAGCGTCGGGAACTGGCGCTTCATGTTCACTCTACAAGTCTCGAACTCCAACTTCGCAAACTCCCACCGAGGCAACACGTTTACGCAGCAGCCAGTGAGTTCGCACCCGACGGCAGCCACAGGCCCTTCGGAAAACCTCGGCCAGTGCATCTCCTCCGAAGGGGAGATATTCATCAACCAGGCAAGGTCGCCGAATCGGGCACACTCGGCTGCGTCGCCGGACTTCCATCAAGGTTCGATCTAATCAATCCCGCCGACGAAGCGGCCCGACGCGCGGCGCTCGCGCTTTGGATTACCGATCGCGCACAACCCTTGACCTGGCGATCCATCGTCAACCGCATCTGGCACCATCATTTTGGCCGAGGTATTGTCGACTCGCCCAACGACTTTGGCAGGATGGGCTCACTACCGTCGCATCCGGACTTGCTCGATTGGATGGCGGTCGAGTTTCGAGATGGTGGAGGCTCGCTGAAACAACTCCACCGTTTGATCGTCACGAGCGCTGTCTATCGCCAGTCCACGCGCGACGACACCCAAGCCTCGGCGATCGATTCGGATAACCGCCTGCTCTGGCGACAGAACCGCCGAAAACTCGACGCCGAATCCGTTCGAGATGCGATCTTACTCGTTTCCGGGCGGCTCGATCGTTTGATGGCCGGACCCTCGGTCCGACAGTTTTCACTTCGACCGGGTGTCCATGTCACGCCTGTTGTCGATTACTCGGCGTTTGACTGGGACGCTTCGGGGGCGAACCGACGGAGCGTTTATCGATTCTTGTTTCGCACCCTTCCGGACCCGTTCATGGACGCGCTGGATGCCGCAGATGCGTCGCAGTTGACTGCCGCGAGGACGGAGGCGATCACTCCCCTTCAGGCCCTCGCACTCTGGAATGATCCCTTCGTGCTTCGTCAGTGTGATCATCTCGCATCGCGAATCGAGAGCCAGGGAGCGGATGTGGCCAATGCGGTTCGGTACGCCTTTCGTCTAACACTCAACCGCGAACCCGCAGACGTTGAGCTGCGTGAGATGTCAAATTATGTGACTCGTCATGGGTTGGCGAATTCCGTCCGAATCTTGTTGAACAGCACAGAGTTTATGTTTGTCGATTGAAGGGATCGATTTCTATGAGCATGAAAAGACCCATAACCCGTCGCGATGCCCTTTGGCGGTTCGGGGGTGGACTTGGTGGGTTGGCCTTTGCCCACCTGCTCGGCGAATCGGGTTTGCTCGCGGGAAGCCTCCCACGGCCTCGGTCGGGATGGAACGGAGGGATCCATCATCCCGCGAAAGTTCGCAGGATCATTCAGCTCTTCATGAACGGAGGTGTGAGCCAGCCTGATACCTTCGATTTCAAACCCGAGCTTGTGCGTCGCCACGGCGAGGTGTTCGATCCCGGAGGCCACGTCGAGGCTCCCACGAGTGCGCCCGGCAAGCTCATGAAAAGCCCCTTCGCGTTCCGGAAGCACGGCGAATGCGGGCGTTGGGTCAGCGACGTATTTCCACAACTGGCGACGTGTGTGGATGAGATGGCGTTTTTGATGGCGATGGTGTCGCGCACCAACGTTCATGGGCCGGCGAGCTATCTGATGAACACCGGGTTCTTGACGCCCGGGTTTCCTTGTATGGGCGCGTGGGCTTCTTATGGGCTCGGCTCTCTCGCGGAGAACTTGCCGACATTCGTTGTTCTACCCGATCCCAAAGGTCTTCCTTACAACGCCAAGGGAAATTTCACATCGGGTTTTCTACCGATGACCCATCAAGGGGTGATTCTCGATGCCGCCTCTCCCACCCCGATCCCGGATCTTTTCCCTTCGAGACCTCCGAAGTCCTTGACGCCTGAGGCCGAGCGCGAAGGTCTCTCGGAATTGGGAAAAATGAACCGGCGGCACGCGGACACCCATCCCGGCGACTCGCGATTGGAGGCGAGGATCTCGTCGTACGAACTGGCCGCCCGGATGCAGCTCAGCGCTCCGGATGCGGTCGATCTCTCTCGCGAAACGAACGCTACACGGAGGCTATACGGCCTCGACGATCCCATCACGGAAGACTATGGCAGGCGCTGCTTGCTCGCCCGACGTTTGCTGGAGCGGGGAGTTCGGTTCGTCCAGGTCTGGAGCGGCGCGGGAGGACCGAAAAACAACTGGGATAATCATTCGGACATCCATAACGAGCTTCCCGCCATCGCCCGGACGGTTGATGGTCCCACCACGGCTCTGCTACGCGATCTGAAAGCGCGAGGGCTTCTTGATGATACGCTCGTCGTCTGGAGCACCGAATTCGGACGAATGCCTTTCACTCAAGGAGCGACCGGCCGCGATCACAACGGCGGGACGTTCGTCTCATGGATGGCTGGTGCCGGGATCAAAGGAGGGGTCTCCGTCGGGCAGAGCGACCCCTGGGCATGGCAGGCCGCCGAAGGCAAGACGACCGGATATGACCTGCATGCCACGATTCTTCACCTGCTCGGCATCGACCACCAGAAATTGACCTTTCGACACAATGGCATCGATCGCCGTCTCACGGACGTACACGGACATGTTGTTGAAGGCGTGCTTTCGTGAGGAGGCGATGAAGGCATTCGGCCTTG
>JAYVYS010000621.1:0-10281 GCA_043784005.1 Isosphaeraceae bacterium | reverse complement strand
TCTCACACGTCCGTTCTTGTGTTTCTCCGACCGCGATCCCAATGATATCGTGATCGACTCTCACAAGGTTGTCGGCAGCGCCCAGCGTCGTCGCAAGGGGGCAATACTGCAGCATGGTTCGATCCTGTTCCATCGCGCGGCGAAGACGCCCGAGCTTCTCGGTGCCGCCGACCTTGGCTACGTCCTGTCCGCCACACTGGGGGAGTTCGCGGAGAATTTACCCGACGGGGTCTTGGCCGATCTAGGATATTCGATCGAACATACAGATTGGCCCGCCTCAGTCCTTTTGGTTGCCCAATCCCTCGAAAATGAGGTCTATCGCAACCTGGACTGGACAAGACGTCGATGATGTAATTGACTCTACGGTATCCAGCACTGAAGCACGGCCTCGCTACGGTCGATGAAACTTCGGTGTGGTCAATCACTATCCCCCGGCACTTCTATAGTGCGCGTGATGAAAACGCTGAGTTTTTTTTGGAGAGCTGGCAAGATTCTTACGGCCGGGAGCCGCCATCGACTTGCGATTTTCCCAGTTCTCTTCGACAATAAGACAAAAGAAGAGTGATAAGGTTTGCAGGAAGCCGCGACCTTGACGATCACGGCCTTCGTTCGTGGTGGATTCGGCGCTCGACGACCCTTCCGTCATGTCTTTCCGCGAAGTAGACCCTCTTAGGTCGGGACGGTTTCCATGAAAGTGCAACTGATCGTTGTGCAAGGCAAACCGGAGGGGAAGGTCATTCCCCTGGCCGGCCCGACGTTCAAGATCGGGCGTGGTGAAACCTGTCACCTCCGGCCCAATAGCGAGCTCGTAAGCCGAGAGCACGCGGAGTTCAGCATCGCGGGCGACCAGGTCACCGTAATCGACTTGGGCAGTCGCAACGGAACGCTCGTGAATGGCAAGGCCATCAGCGGAGCCTGCACACTACGGGACCAAGACCTGGTGACCGTGGGTCATCTCACGTTCGCCATGTCGATCCAGGGCGTGCCCGCCGTTGCCAAGCCCGCGACACCCTCGCCCGCCGGCAAGAAAGCCGCCCCCGAAGACGTGAGCCATGACGACATCGAGTCGTGGCTGGTCGCCGATAGTAAGAATAAGGCACCCGAGCGACCCTCCGGAGTTTACGGCGGCGATACCATCACGATCTCCGCGTTCAAAGACGCGACCGCCGCGAAGCCCGCACCCGCGAAGGCCGCATCGGCGCCTACCCCCGAACCCGCTCCCGCAAAAGCAGCCGCCCCAGCCCCAGCGACTACTCGGCCGTCCACACCCGCACCTGTGTCAGCGCCGCCTGCATCGACCCTCGCGGATGACGATTCGGAGTATGAACGTCTCCCCGAAGGAGACGGCGACAGATCCGGTGCCGAAGACGATGCTCTCGACTCCGAAAATGACGAGGAGGGAGATGAGGACTCTTCGACCGAAGAGGCTGCTCCCGAGGAATTCATCGACGAATCCAACCCCTTCTACGTGCCGAAAAAGAAAGCCGCCGACGCCGCACAGCCCACGAAGACCCAGTATAAAGACACCTCCGACGCCGCCAGCGATATCCTTCGGAAAATGATGGAACGGCGTCGCGGTGGTGGAAGCTGACCCGCTCTCGGTCAATCGGAACGACGGGTGACCGGGGGCCGACACACTCCCAAACCTTCTGTTTTATCGAGCGTTCTAGGCGGCGATTGCAGAGTCGGCATCGGTCCGGCCCAGGGAGTCCGCGACAACATGCCCGCGGATGAAACTCCCCCGATCGGCCAGGAACTTCGTTCGCTGATCGAGCGTCTAGAGCGGCAAGTCGTCGGTCAGAAAGCGGTCATCGAGCGGCTTGTTGTCGCGCTCGTGGCCGGTGGCCATGTGCTGATCGAAGGCGTGCCGGGGCTAGCCAAGACGCGCGTTGTGCGGAGCCTCGCCGCAGCCCTCGACCTTCCCTTTCGTCGCATCCAATTCACACCCGACTTGCTTCCCGCCGACCTCACCGGCACACAGATCTATCGCCCCGCCACCGGCACGTTCGACGTCCGACCCGGCCCGATCGTCACAAGTGTGCTCCTCGCGGACGAAATCAATCGTGCGCCCGCGAAAGTCCAAAGCGCCCTGCTTGAAGCAATGCAAGAACGGCAAATCACGGTCGGTGACGAGACGATCCAACTGCCTCCGACTTTTTGGGTCCTCGCCACCCAAAACCCTATCGAGCACGAGGGGACCTATCCCCTCCCCGAGGCGCAGCTCGACCGTTTCCTGATGAAACTGCGAGTCGATTATCCCGATCGTGCCGCGGAACTGGTCATGCTCGACCTGCCGGATCTCATCGGCGGCCAGATGCTCCCTCCGACCGACCACGACGCCACCGAGAATCGCTTTGGTGGCGAACACGTCCTGCAACTCCGCAGGCAGGCCGAGGCCGTGACGGTCGTCCCCGCGATCAAGGAATATGTCGTGGATCTTGTGCGTGCGACGCGCAATCCCGAAGCGTACGGCCTCAATCTCGCACCGATGCTTGAGCTGGGAGCGAGTCCTCGTGCGACCCTCTCGTTGATCCGTGCTGCGCGTGCGCATGCGTTGCTGCGAGGCCGGGATTACGTGACTCCGCACGACGTGAAGGAGCTTGCGGCGGACGTCCTCAGGCACCGGATCGTGATCAGCTATGAGGCCGATGCCGAAGGGCTTTCACCCGACGACATCCTCAGACGATTCCTCGATCACATCCCCGTGCCCTGAATGGGCGTGACGCAACCACCGTCGGTAGAGAAAAAAATTACCGAGCGAATCACCGAGCCACTCAATGAGCGGCAGCCGGGGCAACCTTGGTCGAGATGGCACGCTCCTCAGCGGTATCGGCATAGCGTACGGCGGGTCCTCGTGAGAGCGAGTACCAGAAGATCGCTCCGCAGGCCAAGAGCACAAGGCTGATGTTCTGGGAGATCGTCATCCCCGCGAAGAACACCAGCTCGTCGGAGCGGAGGTACTCGATCAGGATGCGCGTGATCGGATAGGTGATCATCAAGAGCGCCATGACCTGCCCGTCCCGCTTTCGGAGCGGGAAATAGGCGAGAAGTAAGATCATCAACAACAGGCCGTCAATCACGGAATAGAGCTGCGTCGGATGCACCGGAAGCGACCAGTGAGCATCGGATGAGATCAGATGAGCGGCGGCATGGGCACCCCAGGGCGGGCTGGGCTCGGGGAACGAGACCGCCCAGGGAAGCGTGCAAACATCGCCGAAACAACAGCCGTTGAGGAAGCATCCGAACCGCCCCACCGCGATCCCCAAGACGAGCGCGGGGGCGATGACGTCAAGAAAGGGGCGAAGCGGGAACGGTCGGAGCAGGCGATATCCGAAGAACGCCAGCGTCCCACCGATGATGCTTCCGTAGAGTACGATCCCCCCCTGCCAGACCTTGAAGATATCGGCAAACGTGTGAACCTTGTCGCCCCAGTATTGGATCACATAGAAGGACCGTGCCCCGATCAATCCCCCGAGAAATACGACCAGCGCCAGGTCGTAAATCATTTCCGGCTCAAGCTTTTCTCGACGCGCAAGCCAGCCCGCAAGATTCGTCGCGCCGAGAAACGCGAGGAAAAGCATGGTCCCGTAACCGAAGATCTTGATTCCACCCAGAAGCGGGATCGTGAAAAGCACCTGCCACATGGCCCGAGATCTCCTTGGCCGATGTCGTTGGGGACGCGTTTTCGTAAGTCATTCAGTCGACTGGGGAATGCAATGCTGGATAGGCGATCGTTTCCACGATCCGGTTCCTCACGTCGAGCGCAACCACTTTCGGATGGTGCCCTTCGAGTTCGCCCGGCGTGAAATCGCCGAAAGCCATCACGATCACCTGGTCTCCCACCGCGCCGAGGCGTGCCATCGCTCCATTCAACTCGATTTGACCCAGCCCGGGAGTGCCTGGCAAGGCGTACGTTTCCGCTCGCAGACCCGTGGACACGTTGCTGACGAGAATTGCCTCATAGGGATGAATACCCACGGCATCCATCAACACAGGGTCAATCGTCAGGCTGCCGTGATAATGCAGGTCGGCCCGCGTCACGGTTGCCAGATGGAGCTTGCTTTTGAGGATCTTGAGCCGCATTCCGCGTCAATCCATCAAGTATGCGTTATCGATCAGCCGGGTGGTCCCGAAACGAACGGCTAGCAACCCGACAGTACGATGACCGGTAACTAAGACATCAAGCCGTTCAAGCGTCTCGGCATCAGCGACCTCGGCGTAATCGATCTCGGCCGCCCGCTCCGATTCTATCGTCCGGGTCAAAATCTGTCGAACCCGGTTGGCGTCACGCTCGCCTGCATTGACCGCCGCTCTCGCCGCCGAAAGCGCCCGCCATAAGACGCTCGAAGCGCGACGCTGTTCGGGATCGAGGTAGCGATTCCGACTGCTCAAGGCCAGACCATCCCAATCGCGAACCGTCTCCACGGTGCGGACCGATAACGCGAGATTGAGGTCGGCGACAGCGTGCCTGATCATGAGCTGTTGCTGATAGTCCTTCGCGCCGAAGAAAGCGAGGTCAGGCTCGACAATCCCGAAGAGCTTGCAGACGATGGTGGCGACCCCTCGAAAATGACCGGGCCGACTCGCCCCTTCAAGAATGTTCGACAGCCCCGGAACCTCCACGAAAGTCATCGCCTCCCGTTGCCGGGGGTAAAGCGTTGGTACGTCGGGCGCGAAGATCATGTCCGCTCCCGCTTCGTCGCAACGAGAAAGGTCGGCCGCGAAGGTCCGCGGATAGCGGGTGTAATCTTCAAGCGGACCAAACTGCGTCGGATTCACGAAGATCGAGACGACGACGAGACCCGAGTCCTTCCTAGCCTCCTCAATCAGTCGGACGTGGCCGTCGTGCAATGCACCCATGGTCGGAACCAATCCGACGACACGCCCATTTCGTCTCGCGGAACGACTCTCTGTACGAACTTCCGCGACCGTTGTCAGCACTTGCGACATCTGTTACTTCTCCCTGGAACCTGAATGGAGACTCTCGCAGAATCAGACTTTCGCGGTATCGTGGCTTTGCACATGGAGCCGTTTCGTCCAGAATAATTCCAAAGTTGGGGAAAGTTACACGTCGCATCCTTCGCCCCGCGACTTTATAAGGGAGGGTTGACGATGCAAGGTGGCTGGGCCGGGGTCAATCTGCCGTGGACTTAACCTCGAAGGTTGAAATCAAACCGGAGTCGTTCGACTGCGCGTCCTCAGCGAGGGGTGGCGACACGCAGCGCTGCGAAAACGGCCGGCGGTTTCTCCTCGCCTCATTGCTTGAATCGGCCATTCAACCGGTCGTCGCGTCCGACTCGAACGGCATTGTCTGTTGCGCGAACCCGGCGTTTGCCCAGCTTGCCGGTTATTCGCCGAGCGAACTCATTGGCAAGTCACTCTCGCAACTGACTCCCCCGAGTTTGCATGATGCCCAGGGACGCGCTGTGGGGAAAGTTCGATCGAGCAAGAAATCCCTTCGATTTCAAGGGGAATGTCTTCGATCCGACGGCCGGATCGTACCGATCGAGGTCTCGGCGGAACCGGACTTTGACGCTTCAGGTGCGGTCGTCGGAATGTTCGCGTTCGTGACGGATCTCACCGAAAGGAAACATGCGGAGAAGGCCCTCCGCGAATCGGAGGAGCGCTTCCGGCGATTGTATGACGACGCGCCGGCCGGTTATCACGAGGTTAACGTGGAAGGGCGTATCGTCAACATCAACCGCACGGAATGTGAATTGCTTGGATACCGCAAGGAGGATCTCATCGGCCGCTTAGTGTTCGACCTGATCTCCGAAGAGACGCGCGAATCGGCGATGAAGGCGTTCCCAGAAAAAGTAAGCGGTCGCCGGCCTTTACGCACCATCGAGCGGATCTTTTTGACTCAGGATAACCGCCAAATCGTGGTCTCGATCCAGGAGAGATACAAGCGCGACGAGAACGGGAAGATCGTGGGGATTCTGAGCACGGTTCAGGATGTGACCGACCGCAACCGAACCGAGTTGGCGCTGCAGGCTTCCGAGCGTCGGGCACGCGCATTGTTTGAAGGAATCCAGGAGGCCGTCTTCGTCCACTCCCTGGAAGGCAAGATCCTCGACGCGAACCCCGCCGCCACAGCACTACTGGGTTACGAGCGCGAAGAGCTCTTAAGAATGCTGACGTCGGAAATCGATGATTCCCTTTTCGCGTCGGGCTACGAGGAACGGCTTAATCGGCAATTGACGCTGGGTCATCTGTCTTGCGAAGGGCGGCACCGCACCAAGGACGGTCGCGTGTTGCCCGTTGAGATCAACACGTCGACCATCCAGTTTGACGATCAAAAAGCCGTGATGGCCGTGATTCGTGACATTTCCGAGCGAATCGCCCTCGAAGAGACCCGGCGCGAGTTTGCCGACGCGCAAAGTCGAAACGCGCGTGAGATTGCGGCGAAGAACGCCCAGCTCACGCTTTCCGAAACCCGTTATCGACAATTGACCGAAGGCTGCCTTGATGGCGTGGTCGTCGCGGATCGTTCAGGACGAGTGACGCTCTTTAACCCCGCCTCGGAACGAATGTTTGGTTTCGAGAGTCACGAGATCCTCGGCGAACCACTGGAAAAACTTTTGCCGGGCCTCACCGCGGCGAATCCTGCCCTCGCCTTCGCCGACGCCGTGCGCGACCCGGAATCCGGATTCGTCGGCAAGACCATCGAAGTCGTCGGTCGAAACAAAGCGGGCGATCAGTTCCCGTTGGAACTCTCGCTCAGCGCGGTGGAACGTGGGGGAGAGGTGCAATTCATCGGCTCCATCCGCGATCAGACCGAGCGCCAACGGATGCGCGCGATGCTCGCGCAGAGCGAAAAGCTCGCATCAATCGGGCTCCTCAGCGCGGGGGTCGCACACGAGATCAATAACCCGCTCGCTTACGTGGGGAACAACGTCGCCGTTTTGGAGCGCGATCTCGCGGGCGTGCTTGAAATGATCGAGCTCTATGAGTCGGCCGATCCGGTCCTCAAAGTCGCCGATGAGGAAACCTACGAGAAAATCAAGTCGGTCGCTCTCGAATTCGACTGGGACTACGTTCGAGAAAACCTCCCGAAGATGCTCACGAGGACGCGAGAAGGCGTTCAGCGCGTCGCGAATATCGTTTCGAACTTGCGCGGGCTGGCGCGAACCGCGCCACCGAAGATGGAATCGGCGGCGATCGCCGATATCCTCGAAAGCGCGATTGAGATGGTGCGAGGACGGCTTCGACTCCATCATATCGAGCTCGAAGTGAACTACGGGCAGGTTCCGCCTCTGTTTTGCGTCGGCCCACAGATCAGCCAGGTGATCCTGAATCTTCTGATGAACGCGGCGCAGGCCATCGAAGGAAGCGGCCGGACCGAGGGGGGGCGAATTGAACTGGCATCGAGTGTCGAGGGAGCCTGGGTCGTGATCGCGATTACCGATAACGGAGGCGGGATCGATCCTGAATCCATCCCCAAACTCTTTGACCCCTTTTACACCACCAAAAGCGTGGGTGAAGGAACCGGTCTGGGGCTTTCCATCTGTCATGGAATCGTGACCGGTCACGGAGGACGGATCGATGTGCGGACAAGACCCGGTGTCGGATCGAGCTTCAGAGTGGTTTTGCCAAAGAAAGCGTAATGATGGACGGCCCAAGTCTTGAAACCGCAGGGAGCCTAATCCGCCCATGAATCGACCATCCAAACATTGCTTGTTGATTGTCGACGACGAGCCGAACGTCTGTGACTCTGTCCACGACCTGCTCCGTCGCGAATTTCGGGTCCTCAAGGCCAATAGCGCGGATGAAGGCTATCGCATCATGCAGAATGAAGAAGTCCACATTGTCATGTCGGACCAACGAATGCCCCGGATGTCGGGCGTCGAGTTGCTCACGAAATTAAAGTCGCGTTACCCTGGTGCCATCCGGATGCTATTCACCGGGTTTGCGGATCTTGAATCGATCGTCGCCGCGATCAATCAGGGGCACGTTTTTCAGTTCCTCAAAAAGCCGTGGCAACCTGAGGAATTGGAGGACGCCGTGAGGCAAGCGGCCGCCGAGTATGATCGGCTCACCGATGAGGCCACCGAACGCGAACGCCTTCGATCGGAAGTCGCGGGATTAATTACCCGGGTCTGTGCGCTTGAGGGTGAAGTCCGCAGGCTCGGCGGCGAGAAGCAGTCGTCATGAAGACCGCGACGCCTGCCGCCCGAGGAGGCTTTGAACGAACTTCCTGGACCGACGCCCGATGAATGCTGACGACGCGACACCCCGACCGACCCTCTTGCCGGCCAGGACCACGGCTGCCGCCTCGGCACGTCGCCACACTCTGTTGATCGTTGACGACGAAGTCGACGTACTGGAAAGCCTCCGGCACCTCTTTCACCGCACGTACAGGGTCGTCACGGCCAGTAGCGGAGACCAGGCCATTGAGGCGCTTGAGAACAACGACGTTCACCTGATCCTCTCCGACCAGCGCATGCCAGGTATGACCGGCGACGTCTTCCTGAGCTATGCCCGGCGCACCTGCCCGGACGCCATTCGGATGCTCTTCACCGGATATGCCGACATTCAGGCCGTCATCAACGCCGTGAATGAAGGCCACATCTTCCGGTATATTCTCAAGCCGTGGGATGCTGGCGAGCTTGAAGGCGTGATCCGACAGGCCGCGGTCCAGTACGAACTGCTGGCGGATCGAAAACGCCTAATCGCCGAGCTCCAAGAAGCCAACGCCAGGCTCACAAAAGTGAACGAGGAACTGGCCCGAGCCGGTGAACTCAAATCGAGTTTCATCGAGGTGGCCAGCCATGAGTTCAACACGCCAATCACCCTGGTACTGGGTCTGAGCGAACTCCTACGCTTGCTCAATCCGGGACGCGACGAGCAGGAAAAGGCGATCGTCGAACGTATTTCCGGGAGTGCGCGTCAGCTCGCGAAGCTCGTTCTCGGAACCTTGACGCTCATGCGCGCGGACGATTTTCGGCGCACCCTGCAACGCTCCCCGATCGACCTGACCACCCTGCTTCGTCGCGTGGTTGAAAAGATCCTTCCGTTCCTGCAGGCGCGGAACCTCCGATTTGTCGACGGGATCGCCAACGATCTCGGAACCTTTGAAATCGACGCCGATAAGATCGACGCCTGCGTTTTGAATCTGCTCACCAACGCGATCAAGTTCACGCCGGACGGCAAAGAGATTACAATGACGGCCAGGCTTAAGGGGTCCGAAGAGGTTGAGATCGTGGTGGCCGATTCCGGGGTCGGCATTGAACCCCGAGCACTCGAACACCTTTTCCAGCCGTTTTTCACGCAGTTTGATGCCAGCCGCCATTCTTCCGGCGAATTTGGGTTCAATAAGAGAGGGCTTGGGATCGGACTCAGCATCGTCAAACAGTTTGTTGAGCTTCACGGCGGCAGCGTTTCGGCCGCGAGTGAGATCGGCCAGGGAACTCAAATCGCCATCCGGCTCCCTCGCAATGCGCCGATCCAGACGGCAATGCAGGCCGCGCATCAAAAGTCGACGATCGAAACGGACCTCGATGGTGGCAAGATGAACGGCGGTCCGCGTCCTCAAGAGGCTTCCTGATGCCTACCGCCTTGATCGTCGACGACGAGCCTGAAGCCAACAAGCTCCTTTCGATGCTCGTTCAGCTTCGCGGCTACACAACTTCGTCGGCATTCACGGGGGAGGAGGCCCTGGAGCGAATCAAACGCGAGCCGCCCGATGTCGTTCTCCTGGACCTCATGCTCCCGGACATCAACGGCTTTCAGGTCTGTGAAGCTGTGAAATCGCGAAAAGACACGACGTTGATCCCCGTGGTGATGGTCACGGCGCGAGTCGCCTCAGAGAATCGAGCGGAGAGCTACGCGCGAGGGGCGGATCATTACGTCGCGAAGCCCTATACCCCCGATCAGATTTTCGAGGCGCTTGACGACACCAAACGCTGGCGAAACCGTGTGCTTGAGCACGATTGGGTGGCGGAGGGAGAAATCCTTTTCGTGACAAACGACGAAGACAAAACGCAACGTAAGCTCGGTCGGCTTCGAAGCGTCCTGTTCGCCCGGACCCCGCTCGATATTGATTCGATGAAGGGACTTGAGGAAGCACTCAGGACGCTCGTCTCTGATGCTGAAGCGTGGGGAAGGCGGCATCACGTCTCTCCAATCGCTTCATTGATCTACGATGTCGAACCGGATTCCCTCTTCTTGACACTTCAGGATCTCTCAGGTTGGATCAGAGACGACCCTCGTCCGCCTTCCGAGCGATGGCCCGAGGCGGTCCTCCCTTCGCGCCTCGACGTGGTCGAGGACCGTCGCGAC
>JAYVYS010000620.1:0-3032 GCA_043784005.1 Isosphaeraceae bacterium | reverse complement strand
ATCGCGTTCGGATCGCCCCGGAATTCTGCCCCGCCGTCATGCCAGAAGACGAGCCAAAGCGTCGCGTTCCACCCAAGGTTGACACCGTTTTATTCAAAGGAGGAGTAGGTCGTTAGAAGATCGCGTTCAGGCCAATTAAGCCGGAGATCGCATGACAAAATGCGCTTCGGTTTTTTTGTCGGACAACGCATCTAATTGTTTAGTGATGATAACTCTTTAACAATCTGAAGCGGATGGGAAGCGCTTACAGCGAGTGAACGAACAGCCCGATACACCTCATCGCCTCTGAATCCGAGGTGTCAATCACCATCACCGCGCACTTGATCCTTCCATCGCCCACCTGGCGGATGAAACGGTCGCTGCTCCGACTCCGACTCATCCCAAGTCGCCTTCGGCACAGCCTCATCCGTCCGCGCCGCCACCGAGGTCCCCGCGAGCGGACTTACACCCACACCCCCTACGGAGACGCACGTGAACGAGACCTTGATCGCACAGATCCGCAAGATTCTGGCACGCACCGAGGGAGCGGGATGCACACCCGCCGAAGCCGAGGCCGCGTTCGCGATGGCGAGTCGCAAGCTGGCCGAACACAACCTCACGATGGAGGATGTGGCCGCGAGCACGACCGCATCCGAAGAATCATGGGTGACTGAAGACGTTGAAGAGATGCGCCGGTGGATGCTCGAAGACAACCTCTGCTACGGCATCCTCAAGGAGTTCTACTTCGTCGAGTGCATCCTGAACCCACGCAACGGCGGCAAAGTGTTCACAATGTTCGGCACGCCCGAAAACGTGGCTGTAGGCACGTTTATCTGGAGTGCCTTGCACGCATCGTTTGACCGCTGTTGGACGATGTACCGCTACCTCAACAAGCGGCCCGCCAACGAGAAACTCCTCTTCGTCAGCGGCATGGCCAAGGGCTTCACTATGAAGCTCCGCGACGAACGGGCCGCGCTGGTCATCGAGCGTGACATGATGAGGGGCGGCGGCACCGCACTGGCTCTCACGTCGATCGCGGACAAGACCGCCTTAGCGTTCAAAGTCGCCAATCCGAAGACCAAAACACGCACAGGCGGTTTCGCTTCGTGCGAGGGAGATCGATCCACCCTGTCCGCTGGCGTCGAAGCGGGCCGGGCATTGAACCTGAACCGAGCCTTGAATGCCAGTGGGCGGAAAGCGATCGGCTGACGATGGCGATCAAGGTTCGATGCGTGTTCACGGAGAACCCGTGGGCAACGGACAGCGGCAAAATAAGGCACCTGACTGGCACTTACGACCACGTGATCTGTCACTCGAATGGCCGCATTCTTGGGATGGACCACGAACATAGCGGCAAACGGGATCAGGTAACTTTGATCGCCGAGCTGATGGTCGCACACATCAACAAGGCGCGCGGAAAGGTGCCTCTCTATGAGGTCACATTACAAGACAATTTAACACTGTACTACGAGTCAATGATCGTGACGGAGGAGGGTAATGTCACCGATTAAACCTAAATTCAACCCCGGTCGCGTGCTGATGACGCCTGGGGCGGTTGCCGCCATGCGGAGGGCGGACATCACGCCAAGCGCGCTCTTGTCGCGACACTTGGCCGGAGATTGGGGCACGCTGGACGCCCACGACACCAACGCGAACAAGCGTGCTCTCGATTCCAGAGATCCGCTTCGCATCCTGTCATCTTACGTGCTGAGCGCGGTTGATACCGTGTGGGTCATCACTGAGCATGACCGCTCGGTCACCACCCTTTTACTGCCTTCGGAGTATTAAGATGGCGAAGAAATTCGGTGTCAACATCACACGGACATTCACACTGGAACAAACCGTCTACGTGAGCGCCAAGAACGACGAGGACGCGACAGAGAAGGTCCAAAACCATTACGACAATGGCAAGGGCGGCGCAGGCCGCATTGTCATCAAGGACGCGAAAGGGCTTGCGAAAGACGCGGAAGACGGGGAGTTCAGGGAAGAATTCGAGGTCAATGACGCATACGAAGAGGAAGAGTAATGATGTACGAACATCGCACCGCATACCGCCATGAGAACGGCGATGTCGAAGGCTTCCTTGGCACAGGAAGCACGAAAGCAAGAGCGAAGGCGAACGCGATGGAACAGATCATTCGCAAGCTCAACATGATCGCGGACTTGGACACCAGCGGGGTTATCGACACGTCCCAAATCGTCACTCTCCTGAGTGGCTTGAACTCCGAAGAAAGGGACTGTGTTCGTGGCTGCTGGAATTCAGGTGCCCGTTACTGAGTCATCCGCCAATCCGTCTGAACCCTCCCCACCATCCCCATGGAGTTTCCCGCATGGCTCTCACGAAAACGACGCGACGCTACTGTCCGAACGATGGCACGCCCTTCCGAACCACGGCCAACCTGAACAGGATCATGCGTTCGATCAGCCACTACAACGACGATATGTCGTGGCCCAAGGAGATCGAGGATGTGATTGTTCCTATCACGATCCAAATGAGGCTGTACAAGGGGGGCGAGTCACGACAACGCCCCGACGGGATGATCTATGGCCCCGTGGTCAGGATCGGCACGGAGGACTCGCCAGAGATTGAGATGTTCGGCATGCACCACGCCGCTGGCTTGACGAATGACTACAAGCTCGATGACGACCCCATCAACCGTTGGATTTATGAGCCGCTCGATGGTTGCCACGGACCCGGAGAAGAGTGCTCGGTGTACCGTTGCGACCTCTGTAACAACAACCTCTATCGCGACGACTTGAGCCGTCGCCACGACCGCTCGGCGTGCCTCGTCGACGGGTCCTTGGTCTGCCGCGATTGCGAGGTCACCGGCCTGGTCTACGACCAGGTCGTAGAGGATCGCCTCGCACGATGCCGAACCTTGGCGGACTTCCTCGGAACCCAATGCCGCAAGCAGCTCGACCGAATGATCGAACGCCTCAGCGGCGGCTTCAGCTTCGGCAATCCGAGCCAGACCCGCCTCTTCCTCGACGGCGAATGGTCGTTCTTCTGGCGGACGATCGTTCATACCGCATCGGGCAACAAGGAGGGGCTG
>JAYVYS010000619.1:0-11736 GCA_043784005.1 Isosphaeraceae bacterium | reverse complement strand
TGCTTTACGCGATCGTCGTTTATCGACGTCGAAACCTCTTCGCTGCGGTACTCTCCCACGCCACGACAAACGCGCTCATCGCGGGGACCGTACTGTTCGCCGACCGCTGGGGCCTCTGGGAATGAACCGGAAGGCCGCGGGCGTGTCTTTCGTCTAGGCAGCGGAACGTCCTGGCTTTTAAGATGATGGGCATGATCCGAATTGATTTCGAGCCGAGGGGAAGTGCCGTGAAGAGCGTCGCCGTCGTCGGGGCAAGTGGTGCGGTCGGGGAAGTGATGATTCGCCTTTTGATCGAGCGAAAGTTCCCCATCGGTTCGATCAAATTCCTCGCTTCGCAACGGAGCGCGGGGAAATCCATCGAGTTCGCGGGCGAGACGTACCCGATCCAGGCGCTCTCCGCCGAAGCGTTCCGCGGCGTCGACATCGTCCTTTCGAGTACCCCCGCATCGGTTTCCCGCGAATTCAGCCCGATCGCCGCGAAAGCCGGAGCCGTGGTTGTCGACAATTCGAGTGCATGGCGGATGGACCCTAACGTGCCGCTGGTGGTTCCCGAGGTCAACCCTCAAGACGTCGCCAAGCATCAGGGGATCATCGCCAACCCAAACTGCTCGACGATTCAGATGGTGGTCGCGCTCAAGCCGCTTCACGACGCCTTCAAGATCCGTCGGGTGATCGTCAGTACTTATCAATCGGTCTCGGGAGCCGGGCAAAAAGGGTTGAACGAGTTGCACGCGCAAACCGCAGCCCATGTTCAAGGCACCAAGGCCCCGGCACCATCGAAGTTCGCCCACCCGATCGCGTTCAACTGCATCCCTCAAATCGACGACTTCCTCCCGAGTGGTTATACCAAGGAGGAAATGAAGATGGTCCTCGAAACGCGCAAGATCATGGGAGACGACACGATCGACGTTTGCCCGACCTGCGTGCGCGTTCCCGTGTTGTACTCGCATAGTGAGTCGATCCTGGTGGAAACGGAGCGACCGATCACGCCCGACTCCGCGCGGGAGGTCTGGGCGAAGGCGCCCGGCCTTGTGGTGATTGACGACCCCGCGAACATGGCGTATCCCCTTCCCGCCGCCGCCGCCCATCGCGACGAGGTGTTTGTGGGCCGCATCCGTCAGGATTTGAACCGGCCCAACGCCCTGCTCTTTTGGTGCGTGAGCGACAACCTTCGCAAAGGCGCGGCGACCAACGCGGTGCAGATCGCTGAGGAATTGCTGAAGCTTCAGCCGGTTCGCGTGTAGAATTTGGATTGATGGCGTATCCGCATCAACATAGCGTGGCGAGGGATTTTCCATGGCGACATCCAATGAGAACGCAGTGGTTGTGCGAAGCGAAAGCCACGCGAATTGGGCGGGCGATTCCGATGATCAGGGACGAATCTTTCTCAAGATCGATCTTTCGCCTGAGGCAAACGCATTACTTGACGATCTCGCTCACAAGATTCATGGAACAAAGGGGGAGGTGTTTCGTCGCGCTGTGGGACTCTTCAAGCTCGCGATCGACGCCGTCGAACAAGGCAAGCGTGTCGGAGCGGTCGACTCTGATCAGGAGCTCGATACGGAATTCGTCGGGATCGTGAACGGATGACGAAACCGGATTCCGGGGCTCCAAAGCAGGCGAAGGTCACACAATTCCTCGCACCAAGTGACTTGGATGTTGAAGCGAAATTCAAGACTCGCGAGGACAAAGTTGAGCGCGCACACCGACTTAGAAAAGACATCTGGTAATTCTGGATCAAAGATGCTCTCACTTATGTGGTCGCACTGATCGTTCTTCTGATGACGGCGGTCTACTGTTTCTGGGTCTTGTGGCATCCTTGGTCCGGGTTCGAGGAAAAGAAATGGGCGATGTCGATCGTCACCTCCCTCCTCGTCGGGATCGTCGGATTCGTCTTCGGTAAGGTCGCAAAGTAAGTCAACCGAAGACGATCCCCCGGCATGCGCAACATCAAGCTTCTTGTCAGCTACGACGGCACCGACTTCCACGGCTGGCAGACCCAGCCGGGCTACCGCACTGTGCAACACATCCTTGAAGAAATGATTGGTCGCCTCACGGGAGTCGAACCCAACACCAACGCCAGTGGCCGGACCGATGCGGGAGTACACGCCGTTGGCCAGGTGGTTAACTTTTATACCGAGTCGCGGCACGCTCCCAAGGTTTTCGTCAAAGCGCTCAATGCCATGCTCCCGCCCGATGTCAGAGTGAGAGACGCATGGGAAGTGCCTCAATCGTTCCATGCGACGCTCGATGCCCGAGGAAAACTCTACCGGTACGTGGTTGACAACGGCCATGTGGCCGACCCGTTCCAGCTTCGGTACGCGTGGCACATCTTTTCGCAGCTCGACGCCGCCGCGATGCATCGCGCCTCTCAAGCGTTGCGGGGCAGACATGACTTCCATAGCTTCGAGACCAACTGGCCGAACCGGATGAGCAGCGTCCGCACGATCCATCACGCCGCCGTGAATCGCGTCGGTGATTTCGTCTGGATCGACATGGAGGCCGACGGGTTCTTGTACAACATGGTGCGAGCGATCGCGGGAACACTCGTCGAGGTGGGCAAAGGGAGGTGGCCCGAATCGCGAATCCCAGAGATCATCAAGGCCGAAGACCGTCGTGAGGCCGGGGCGAACGCGCCGCCGTATGGGCTTTTCCTCGTCAGAGTCCGATATTCCGATTGAAGAAAGCGTCACTCCGTACGAATGAAAATTGTTCACATCATCACTCGATTGATACTTGGAGGCGCTCAGGAAAACACGCTTCTCACGGTGGAGGGCTTGCACCACACCTATCACGACGATGTGACGTTGATCACAGGTCTGGCCGAAGGGCCGGAGGGGGATCTGTTTGGACGTGCGAAAGCGCTGGGCTTGAACGTGGAAGTGATGCCCGAGCTCATCCGCGCGGTCCGGCCGGCGACCGACTGGAAAGCCTATCGCCTCCTCAGGCAAGCGATCCGGCGATTGAAACCCGATGTCGTTCATACGCACAGTTCGAAGGCGGGGATTATTGGCAGGGCGGCGGCCTGGAACGAACAGGTGTCGGCGGTAGTCCATACGATCCACGGTCTGCCGTTTGGGCCATCGGAAACACCTCTCAAAAACGCGATCTATGTCGGTCTGGAACGCTGGGCGGCAAAGCGTTGCCATGCGATCGTGAGTGTTTGTGACGCAATGACCGAACAAGCCCTCGCGGCGGGTGTAGGTCGGCCCGAAATGTACCGTACCGTTTACAGCGGGATGGACGTCGACTCGTTCTTGTACCCGTCGCGTTCTCGCAAAGAGGTGCGCGCGGAGCTTGGTCTCAAGGACGATGAAATCGCCTTCGGCACGGTCGCGCGACTCTTTGAACGCAAAGGTCATGACGACATCCTCGCGACCGCACCCGACGTCTTGAAGGCGAATCCTCGGGTTCGGTTCGTCTTCATCGGCGACGGTTTACTTCGCGATTCGCTGATCGCCCAGACCGAGCGACTTGGTCTACGCTCGGCCTTTCATTTCGTCGGGCTTGTGCCGCCAGGGCGTATCCCGGAGCTTCTGGGCGCGATGGATGCCGTGGTCCATCCGAGCCTTCGCGAAGGACTCGCTCGTGTCCTGCCGCAAGCCCTTTTGGTGGGAAGACCCGTCATCAGCTATGACGTCGACGGAGCGAAAGAGGTCGTCTTACCCGAGACGGGGATCCTTTTGAAGCCTCGCGATATCCCGGCATTGCGAGACGCCATTTTGCGACTCGCGTCCGACCCCGCCCTGCGTGCCGCGATGGGGCAAGAGGGACGCGCTCGATTCGCCGACCAGTTTCGCGCCGAGACGATGACGCGACAGCTTCGGCTACTTTACAAGCGTCTTCTCGGGATGGAAGCCGGCAGCCAGGCGGAGGTCCGGTAGCTTGGTGCCCGGCTTGCGTCGAATCAAGGCGAGGTGAAGCGTCTGTCGCTTGCCTTTGTTGAGGTCGAAGCCCGACACCACCTCCTGGACCTCGATTTCGAGATGGTCGGACCGGCTCGCGAACTCCGACGTCTCTTTGGGGTGGAGCATCGCCGTCGCGATCACTCCTTTGCTTTCGACCTCGCTATAGAATCCCGGCCAGGTGCGGACGAGGTAGGCTTGGCGTCTCATGGTATAGATCATGCTTGGCTCCTGAAACGAGAGCAGGACGGGAGCCGCGTCCCGGCTCGCGCTGAGGGTCGCGAGCTTTTCTCCCACGATCCGCGAAAGCCGGTAGGGTTCGGCGGCGGGGAGCAACCACGTGAACACGGTCAGGATCGTCAGCGTCCACGATCCGGCCAGGGTCTTCATCGCCCGATAAGTCGCGGCATTTTGAAGCTGAAACATGGCCAGGAGGGTGCCCGCCACGACCACCACCGCCGCAACGATACATGGCAGCCTCAGCGGCGAGGGCAGGCGGAAGGCGAGGGCCACGAAAATCACGAAAAATCCGATTCCAGTTCCGCCGAGCAGATTCAATCCCAGCTTGCCGAGGGTGACGCGACGCACATTGATGCCGTCCCACGCAACCGAATCCATCAGCCGGCCAATCAGGAGCGCGCACGCCGGGATCGCGGGAAGATAATAGTGGACAAGTTTTGTTTGAACGCATTCGAGCAGAATCAACGGTCCCACGACCCAGCCGAGCAAGAATCCAAATTCCGGATTGTCGCGTCGTCGTCTCCAGGCTCCGTAAATGGCCATGGGTAGCATTGCCGACCACGGGTAAAACGTGAGAAACGAGGTGACAACGTAGTAGCCCGGGAATCCCCCATGTTCTTCCAGGTTGGACACAATGCGATCCGCGACCTGCCTCCCGAGCGCGAAGCGGAAAAACTCCCCTTCGGAGGCGATTCCGACGGCGATGAACCAGGGGGCGATGACCACGAGAAACAGAGGGATTCCCCATTTCCAGCAGAGCCGGCCCCACGCCGCCGTGGGTCCGCCCCACCACCATGAGACGAACCCGGAACACGCGATCATGGCGAAACCGACCGGTCCCTTGGTCAGGGTTGCCAGACCCATCAAGACCCAGAAGAGCGCCGCCAGCCGTTTGGAGGGAAGTTTCGAGAGTTCCCAAACACAGAACTGGCTTCCGACCAGGAAAAGCGCGAGGGTTGCGTCGGTGGTCGCGAGTTTGGACTCGATCACCATGATCGGGGCCGTGGTAAGGATCAGCGCGGAGACGAACCCCGCGCGCGGCCCAAGCATCCGTCGGCCCATTTTCAGGACCAACAGACACGTCGCGGTTCCCGCGAGCCCGGAAATGAGCCTGGCCCCAAACGGATTGTCGCCGCCGATCGCGAATCCCGCGCGCATCAGCCAGTAGATCAAGATCGGCTTATGGAAACGGGGTTCGGCGTTGAAAGTGGGGAAGATCCATTCACCCTTGGCGATCATTTCGCGAGTGCAACCGGCATAGCGCGGCTCGTCACGGTCCCAGAGGCTCACCTGGCCATTCCCGGCCAGATTCAGCGTCAACGCCAGTACCGCGATCAGGAGCGTCTGACGCCCGCCACCCTTTGGCCAACCCTCAGCGGCATCGTCGATGCGCCTCGTTGCAAACACGACGCCCTCCCTGGCCGGCGATTGATGAACCGTAGAATCGAGAACCCCGAGGCGCGAGCCGTCTCGCCTCCTCGTGAGGCGGCAGTATAATGCGTCCTGCGAAAATCGTGGAGGTCGATCTCGCCGTTAAGCCGAGTCGCCGTCCTCTCGCCCGCTTGAGGTTTCTTTGCCGATGTCCCATCAGACCGAAGCCGCGTGCCTGCTCGAAACGGGAGTGCTTTATGGTCGGCGGCTATTGCTGCGTTCCGCGACCGGCGAGCCCATCTTCGCGGGTTTCAAGCCGGGTGCGTTTTCGCTCTATTTCGGTGATGCGCCGATTTACCATTTCGACCGGGAGGGACGTTGGCAAAGGGCCTACGTGGACGGCCTGCACGTCCTGAAAGGGCTCGATACCACGGTTCAAGCGATCGACCGGGTCCGAGAAGGGGAGAACCTCGTCCTCAAACGGCGAACGCTTGGCTACGACGAGGCGAACGGGTTTGACGACCAGGTGCGATCTACCGCGAGGGAGCTTCTCGACGCCATCCAATCGAGCCATTTCGAGTTCCTCGACCCCCCTTCGCGGGGACGAACCATCGCGGCCGACGTGCTCTGTCAGTTCCTCAAAAAGATCGTTTCATGGGACGTCTCCGCCTGGCTAAGTTATCGAGAAAAGTACCTGGAAACCTACGGGCCACTACCGTTCCTACCCCCCGACTGCCCGTCCCCGGTCATTGTTCAGGCGACGCTTGGCCACGCGGATGGCCAGTCCTTCGGCGCGGGGATTCCGTCTGAATATCGGGTTCGAACCCCGCTCGAATTCGAACATCATGCGGACGGCGTCGTCGCCCTTCTCGGGCGAAGGGTCGATCAGTGCAAGACGGTATTCCTCGGCGGGAGCGACGTCCTTCGACGCCCCGCGGCCGACCTAGAAGCCTACCTTGCGACGATCGTTCGCGTATTTCCCATCGAACCGACGACCCGCCGCCGCCATCCCGACCCCTTCGAAGAAGCCCCGGCGCGGCTCGACGGCATTCACGCCTTCCTCGACAATTTCATAAGCCCCCTGCCCGCCATTGCCGACTGGCAACGGTTTCAAAAGCTCGGCCTCGTTCGCGTGAGCCTCGGCGTCGAATCGGGTTGCCTCAAGGTTCGGTCTCTATACGGAAAACACTGGGAGAATAGCGATCTGATCGAGCTCGTCGTCGCGTTGAAGGGGTCGGGAATCGGTGTAAGTCCGATCGTGCTGATCGGCGCGGGGGGTTCTGAGAATGAAGAACGCCACGTCTGCGAAACACTCGATCTGATCAATACTTTGGAACTCGGGCCCGGCGATGTCGTCTCGCTGATCGATGCGGCCGAGGTCCGCGCCTCGGGTTCGGGGGAACCTTCTGAACCTCTCACCTTCACCCCCCTTTCGGCCTCGGCTCGCGATGCTCAGCGCGATGTCTTGAAGACGCGGTTCGACCCCGTCCGTTCGCGGAAGGCCAAGGTTGTACCATACAGTCTTGAGAAACAAGGCGCAGGCTGAACCCTTTGAGGAACGACGCGGACATGGACGCAAAATCTTATGACTTGGTGGTGATCGGGTCCGGCCCTGCGGGCGAGAAAGCGGCGGCCGAGGCGGCGTATTTCGGGAAGTCCGTCGCGGTGATCGAACGCGAGCCCACAGTCGGAGGCGCTTCAACCAACACGGGAACGTTGCCGTCGAAGACTCTTCGCGAAACCTCGCTCTACCTCTCGGGATTTCGCAATCGCGGGCTGTCGGGGATCAAGCTCTCGGTCAAGAATCACGTGACGGTTCGCGATTTCATGGTCCATGAACAACACGTCACGGCCGACGAACGTGTGCGAATCCTCAAGAATCTCGGCAGGCACAAGGTTGACCTCTACTACGGCCAGGGCTCGTTCGTCGATGCGAATACGGTCGTGGTGAGGCCGATCGATGGTGATCCCATCCACCTCTATGGAAGAGTTGTGCTGATCGCCGTGGGATCATCGCCGAGGAGGCCCCCGGTCTTCCCATTTGAGGATTTTCGGATTCATGATTCCGACGAGATCCTCCAGATCCAGGAGATGCCCAAGAATCTACTGGTGGTCGGTGGTGGTGTGATCGGGTGCGAGTATGCCTGCACGTTCGCGATCCTCGGTGTCGAGGTCACCGTTGTCGACCTCAAGCCTCGGCTGATGGAATCGCTCGACGGCGAGCTTTCCTCCACGCTTCAGGCGGAGATGCAGGAACTCGGAGTGATCTTTTATCTCGCGGATTCCGTGGAAAGCCTGGAAGTGGGTCTGGACCTCAAGGTGCGCCTCAAGTCGGGCGTGACGCTGGCTCCCGATCAGATCTTGGTCTCGGCGGGACGTGGCGGAAATACCAAAGGGCTGGGCCTGGAAAATATCGGCGTGGAGGTTGATTCACGAGGCCTGGTGAAGGTCAACGATCACTATCAGACGAATATTCCCAACGTCTACGCCGCGGGCGATGTGATCGGCTCTCCCGCGCTCGCTTCCACGGCGATGGAGCAGGCGCGCGTGGCGATGCTTCACGCCTTCAAGCTGGAGGCGCGCCTCGAACTCCCTCGCATCCTCCCCTACGGCATTTACACGATTCCGGAATGTTCGATGGCGGGAGAGACCGAAGAGTCGCTCAAGGCCAAGAACGTCGCCTACGTGACCGGAAAAGCCCCCTACAGCGCCAATGCGCGCGGGCATATCATCGGGGACGAAAAAGGCTTTTTGAAGCTCATCTTCCAAGCCGACGACCTCAAATTGCTCGGCGTTCACGTCATCGGCGAACAAGCCACCGAGCTGATCCACGTCGGCTTGACCGCCCTCTTGCTCGACCAGAAGGCCGACCTATTCGTGCAGACCTGTTACAACTATCCGACTTTGACCGAGCTTTATAAATACGCCACATACGATGCCCTGGGGAAAATCGCCAGGCTGAAGGAGGAGCCCCGAGTGGGCGACGATGAGAACTGATCGCCGGACTTGATGTTTGACAACCCCCCCGCGCGACGGCCAAACTGAGCGTCCCGCCTCCTCGTTGTGCCCTGTTGCCCTGAGGTGTCTGATGCGTCGAAGCTTTACCGCGATTGTTACGGTTCTCTCCGCGTTGTTCTGGAACGTGGGTGTTTTCGGACAGGATGCGCCGTCCGCGTTCCCCAAGAGGCTCCCCCTCTGGCCAAACGGTGTGCCCGACTCGAAGGGTGACGACCCCAAACGTGATATCCCCACAATCACGATTTATCAACCCGACGCGTCGAAAGCGACGGGTGCGTCGGTCGTGGTTTGCCCTGGCGGCGGTTATGGAGGCCTGGCGCTGAGCCATGAAGGTAAGGACGTTGCCGCGTGGTTCAACAGCCTGGGCCTGACCGCGGTCATTCTCGAATACCGTCTCGGCCCGAGATATCACCATCCCGTCATGCTTCAGGACGTCGGCCACGCGATCCGCACTGTGCGAGCGCGCGCGAAGGAATGGGGACTCGACCCGAAAAAGATCGCCGTGATGGGTTTCTCCGCGGGAGGACACCTCGCCTCGACGGCCGGCACCCAGTTCGATGCTGGTAAGCCCGACGCATCCGACCCGATCGAGCGCGAAAGCTCGCGTCCGGACCGGATGATCCTGCTCTATCCCGTGATCGCGATGGCGACCCCGTACGGACACGCGGGATCGAAGAAGAATCTTTTGGGAGACAACCCGTCGGCCGAACTAGTGCAAAGCCTCTCAAACGAGACACGGGTTACGCCCGAAACACCCCCCACGTTCATGGTACATACGAATGCCGACATGGCGGTTCCCCCCGAGAACAGCCTGCTTTTCGCACTTGCCCTCCGCAAGGCGAAGGTTCCTCTGGAGCTGCACATCTTCGAGAACGGGCGGCACGGACTGGGACTCGGAGGGGGTGACGCCGCCTTCGCGGCCTGGCCGAAGCTTTGTGAGACCTGGCTGAAAAATCAAGGGTTTATCAATAAGTGATAAGTGAGCGCCATCACGTAACACGGAGGCGCAATTATAAACAAAGGTCTCCCGACCCTGCCGTCTTCGAGCGATCGAGTCGGGAGCACCTTGGCGATCGGAAAGCCTCAATTCGCGGACCCTACGATTCTTGTTCGGGAGAGACTTCGATGGACTACCTCTCAAGACGTGGTTTTCTGTTGAGCGCGACGACCGCTCCGCTCTGCCTGCTCGCTTCGCGGACGGCACGGGCGATTCCGCCGATCGGCCGGTCGCGCCCCAGTCACATGAAGCTGAGCCTCGCCGCCTATTCCTATCGCGACTTCCTCAAGGCCAACCCTCCCAAGATGGACCTCTTCGACTTCGTAAACCTCTCGGCCGACATGGGGCTGGACGGAGTCGAGTTGACGTCCTATTACTTTCCGGTTGACGTTAAGCCAAACTATCTTCATAAGTTGAAGCAACACGCATTCAACCTCGGGCTCGACATTTCGGGGACGTCGGTCGGCAACAACTTCTGCGTACCGGAAGGGCCTGGGCGCGAAAAGCAGCTCGCTCTGGTGCGAACCTGGGTCGACAACGCGGCGGAACTGGATGCGCCAGTGATCCGGATCTTCGCGGGGACGGTTCCCAAGGGTGATATGGAAGACAAAGCCGTCGCCCGCGCGATCGAGGGGATCAAGGCATCGTTGCCATATGCGATCGAGAAGGGAGTTACCCTCGCGCTCGAGAATCATGGCGGAATCACATTGACCCCGGCGCAGATCCTCAAGCTGGTGAACGCGGTGGACTCGCCGAACTTCGGTGTGAATCTCGACACCGGCAACTTCCGCGGCGACGACCCCTACGCCGAACTCGCCGAGCTGGCCCCGTACGCCGTAAACGTGCAGGTCAAAACCGAGATCACGCGCAGTGGTAAGAAGAAAGAGGAGGCCGATCTCGCCAAGGTGGTCGGGATTCTCCGAGACGCCCGATACTCCGGTTATGTAGTCCTCGAATACGAGGCCCCCGAAGATCCGATGGCGGCGATTCCGAGACATCTCAAGACGCTTCGCGGGCTGATTCGCTAAGCGAATTTCATGGAGGGTGGGTCGCGTCTTCGAGGCCCAACATTCCTGCGAGGGCTTGGCGTCGTCAACGCGCGACCCCCGACGTCGCATAAGGCGTCACTGTTACGATGATGCCGCGAACGGCCGACCCTGCGACGTCGGTTTTCGCGGCTTTTTCAGCTTTTCTCGCTGCGTCGAGGGCTTCAGAGGCGTGTCCGGCATCCTGTTCGAGCACCGCCAGTCCGTAAAGCGATTCGAAGAGGTTCGGGTCGGCGGCAAGCGCGGCTTTATACGACTCTCGCGCCTTCGTAAACGCGCCTTGAATCAGATAACTCGTTCCGATTCGCGACAATCGCAGTGCCTCGCTCGGTGGTTTGGGGTCAACTTCCCAGAGCGCTCGCGCCTTTGCCGGCCTTCCGAGATGAAGCCACAACGTGGCGATCTTGTCGGTCTCCTCCCACCTCCTGGCGTCCTCGGTCGTTGCGCGTTCGAGAACGAGTGCGGCCGATTCAGCCCGGCCAGAAGCCAGAAGTCGATTTTCTACCTGGCCAAGTTCACTGAGGTTTTCCCATTTGAGATCTGGCATCGGGCCGAGTGCCACGCGAACGTTGGCCGATAGCGCTTTGAATTGCACTTGCTTTTCCGTTTGGAAACGGTTGATGGGCGAAACCTCGGAGAGACGTTCCATCAAGGGGAGCGCAGCTTCGGTCAGGCCACGGCTCCGATACAACTCTGAAAGGAGCATCAAGGTAGAGAAGTCGTAAGGAGAAACGGTAAGCGCTTCTCGAAAGGCGTAGGTGGCGCGGGCCGCGGAGAGGTCGAACACGGCGTCGAACGATTGCCGGAACCGAGCGACGGGTTCAAGGAGAGGCGGCTCACGTAAGGTCTCGAACTGCCCGAGCAGCTTCCATCCCTCCGGCCCGTCCGATTTGGTTTCCGTGTAACGTCTCGCGTATTTCTGGCCCAACAAGATCAACGGACGTGCCTTCTCCGGGCTGAATCCGCCGACTTGACCCGCGAGGTTTCGTAGGCCTTTCGCGGAGGCGAGAAGTTTCGCCATGTCGTCGTTCGAAGACAAGACTCCGGGTTCGGCTTCAAAGTGTCTGGCGGCGAAATCCACGGTGTGGAGCTCGACCACATCGGTGTACGAGACATGCGCGAAAACGGCGGCGACGGGGTCGAAAAACACGCAGCGATA
>JAYVYS010000618.1:0-5809 GCA_043784005.1 Isosphaeraceae bacterium | reverse complement strand
GTATGGCACGATTTCGATCCGCGGCCAGATCCCCGATATGCAGAGTTGTTGCCAGATATAGAGGCTATACGAAAGCCGGCCAACCCAACGGAAGACCGGAGATTCCAGCACGCGGGACCACCAGAAGTGAGGGTTGAGCACCGTGCCGAGGATCATCCAGGGCATCAAGAAGGCCTGAAGCACGATATAGCCGGGAGGCTGGAACCATGTGGTCGCCATCAGGGTCAGGACCAGCCCGCACCAGAGAGATGGGGTCAGCCACCGAGCGATCAAGGCCCGCCTTTCGGGAGGGTGGACAAGCAAGGCCAGGAACGCTCCCCAGAAGAGAGCGTCGATAGTCCAGTCGGTCCGGCCCATTCCGTAAGGCGAGATCAGTTGGTACCGAATGTCCACCTTACGCCAGATCGGTACCGCGATCGCCAGAACGACGGCGACCCTGCAAGCGGACGCAGGGCGAAAAACCAATAGAATCAGGGGCCAGAACAGGTAAAAGTGTTCCTCGACCGAAAGACTCCAGAAGTGCGCTGTGAACCAGTTGTCGATATCCGGGGCGGGCAAGTAGTTTCTGACGAAGAGGAGACACCCGATGAGTTCCCGCCGGGTGAGCGTCACGAGACCGAACCAGGCAAGCACGGAGAGGATCGCAAGGTAAGCCAGATAGGGGGGCAGAATGCGGAAGGCTCTTCTCGTGTAGAAATGGCGGAGATTGATCGCGCCTTCGGCCTTTTGTTCGTCCATCAGGCGGAAAGTGATAAGGAACCCGCTGAGCGCGAAGAAGATATCAACTCCTTTGGCTCCCTGGCTAACGATGGAAAGATGTACTCTCCTTTGGAACGAGACAAAACAACATATGATATGCGATTACCATCAAGATCGCCACGGCTCGCCATCCATCGAGAGTGGGAATGTAGCCGCTCATTGAGTGTCGATTTCATTCTTGCGATCAGGAGTTTGTTTTAAGTGGCCGAAGGGGTCATCGGTGTTTCCGGCTGCCTTGCGGTTGGCTTGAAGAATGGCGCTTCGCAACACAGATAAAAGGGATAGCACAAAGCCAACGTACCGGAGAGAACAAAGAGATCAAACAGAAAAGTATTCGCCGGAACGACCTGCCGGCCAAACTGAGCGACAAGTGGATAAAGCTTGGCGTGCAGAAGATAGATTGAGTACGACATCAAGCCGACAACGTTCCAGAGCATGATCGGCGCGCGGATGACGTATCGCCGATTTGAGGTGAGAGCGGTGTAGTTTCGGTCGAGTCCCTGTCCGAACCACACCGCCAGGCCGAAGAGTGCGGCCATCTGAAACGGGCTTGGTACTTCCCCCGCCCGGACAATCAACAAATAGGTGGTGATCACTCCCGCCACCACGATACCGCAAATCCACGACCGCCATTGGCCGAGCCGGTTCGTCGGGTGGAAACCCTTCTCAAAGCCTGCGAAAATCCCCACGCCCACCGCGAACATCGGCCAGTACGGCAGGAAAATCCCCGTGAAGTAAGACGCCGGGTTACACAAAAAGGGTATGGAAATCAACGTCGTCACGATGAGGACGCCGTAAAACCGCCTGCGAAAGGCAAGCGCCAGCGCCACGACGGCATAGAACTGGACCTCGATCGCGAGGGTCCAATAGACGGAGTTAAGCCTGTTGAACTTACTCTCCAGGCTGGCCTCCGCGCCCAAGGGGTCGAACACCTTCGTCAATGTCGCGACCCGAAGCCATTCGAACGCCGTGAAGTTGAGATAACCGAGGGGCAGGTTTCCTGTCGAGGTGGGTCGCGTATAAACACCCGTTTTGAGGCTGCTGAGCCCTTCGATGAGAAACGGGATCGAAACGACGACCAGTAATGAGCACCAGAAGGGCGGGTAAATCCGCCGGAATCGCCGGTAAAGGAATGCAGGGGAGGACTCGCCTCGTGTGATCGAAGAGCGCGCCGAGGCGGTGAGACAGAACCCGGAGATTACGAAGAACATCGGGACGCCAAGATAGCCTTGCTTGAAGACCGAGTGCGGAAACGGCGCACTCGTGCGAAACGAGTCTGAAAACTCGTAGTGGTAGAGAAAGACCCAGAGCGCCGCGAGCCCGCGTAACGGATCAAGAAGTCCGTATCTCATGAAACGAACCTTTTTGCCTTACGGTGATTTCCCTTCGCGACGCTTTTGATCCTGTCACGTCACTCATCCAGCGGCAGGATCTCGACCTTACGGAATTCGATCGGGTGGCTCTCGGCCTGAAGCGAGATGTAGCCGCCGCTGATCATCTTTTCCTGCCCGTCCTGGATCAGCTTGCGGCCCCAGGTGTCGTTGGGGTCGAGCTGTGGCTTCTCGTACTCGATCACCTTTTTACCATTCACGAAGTGGGAAATCTTGCCGTTGCCGTGCGCCTCGACTTCGAGCGTGACCCATTGATCACCGCGAAGGGTATCAGAACTGGAATTGATGCAGTGCGTCGTCACGAGCTTGCCATCCATCACGATATTCGTTCCGGGAGTGCAGACGTTGCCCGTGGAGCGCTTTCCCGTTTCGGGGCCGCCCAAGAACTGAACCTCGATCGAAACCGGGAAATCTTGGTCCTTGGCCATGCTCTTGGGGTCCTGACAATGAATCATCACGCCGCTGTTGCGGAGTGCCCAGCCAGGCCCCCCCTTGCACTGCTGTCCTACAAAGCGATACTCGATGCGAAGCTTATAGTTTCCGTATTTCATCTTGTAAAAGAGGTGGCCAAACTTCTCATCGAAATTGGAGTACTTGTCGTACCCGACTTTGATGACACCGTCCTCAACCCGGAAGGTATCGGCATAGTTTTCTCCAAGGGGGTATCCCTTGATCTTCGGGGTCCAGCCTTCGAGATCTTTGCCGTTGAAAAGGGTGATCCAGTTCTCTTTGTCGGTTCCCCCAGCATCGGCTGTGGGGAAGCAAAGGGCGAGGGCGAAGATCGTCGCGAGCGTCGCGGTTGAGACGAGTCGGCGAATGGTCATGGGGCGTTTCCTTGGGTGGAGCAAGGGATGGAGACGACATGCTACCTGGTGAGAGGCTCTCAGACAAACAGCGATTCCACGAACGTATCGGCATCGAAAGGCTGAAGGTCGTCGATCCCTTCGCCGACGCCGATGAATTTCACAGGCAGGTTGATCGTCTGACGGACCGCGACGACGACGCCCCCCTTCGCGGTGCCGTCGAGCTTGGTGAGGATCACGCCGGTGCAGCCGATCGACTTGGTGAAGACCTCCGCCTGGCGAATGGCGTTCTGGCCGTTGGTCGCGTCGAGGACGAGCAAGACCTCGTGCGGAGCCCCCGGAATCTTGCGTTGAACGACGTTGCGGATCTTTTCCAATTCGCGCATCAAATGAGTCTGGGTGTGGAGCCTACCCGCGGTATCCACGATGAGAATATCGGTTCCTCGGGCGAGGGCGCGGTCGCAGGCGTCATGAGCGACACTCGCGGGGTCCGCTCCGGGAGCGCCTCGGACGATGGCCGCGCCGGCGCGTTCGGCCCAGATCGAAAGCTGGTCGGCGGCGGCGGCGCGAAAGGTGTCGCAGGCGGCTAGGACGATCGAGTTTCCCTCGTCCTTCAACCGCTGAGCGAGCTTGGCGATCGAGGTCGTCTTGCCGGAGCCGTTGACCCCGGCGATTAGGTAGACCGTGGGCTTCTTGGAGGCGACCGCAAGTGTGCCGGGGCGGTCGTCTTCCAGCAGCGACTTCAGTTCATTCTTGACGAAGATGATAAGGTCATCGTCGGCGGTCTTATCACCGAAGGCCTCGCGGACGCGCTCGATGATCCGGCTTGTGGCCGCGACACCGACATCGGCCTTGATGAGGCGTGCCTCCAGGTCGTCGAGGAACGACTGGTCGACCTTGCGGCCGAACCAGCTCTTGACGTTGAAAAGCTGTGCGGTTTTTGACAGGCCCTTCTTGAACCGTTCCAGCAGGGATTTGATCGCCATCGCGTTCCTTGTCTCATCACTCGCCAGTGCCACCGTCCATTCGATGCTCCAGATTGTAACCGCGAATGGAGCGGGCGCGGAGTCGCTCAAAGTCGACGGCGGGTGTAACCACCGCGCCCACACGCCGGCCTGGTCGATCGGCGGCATGGAAATCCGAGCCTGCCACGGGGATCAGATCCATCGCCTCGGCCCAGCCGCGCCAGCGTCTGCCCAGGTTCCGGTTGATCCCGGGGCCGGCGACTTCAATCGCTCCCAGGCCCCCTTCAGCCAGGGATTGCAACGTCGCCTGACGGAGATTGAACGGCGGGTGAGCGAGAGCCGCCACCCCTCCCGCGGCATGAGTGATGGCCACCGCGTCTCGCCAGTCGAGCCGGGGCTTGGGCACTTGAGCCGGACCGTTGTCTCCCAGAACGCGGGCGAAGGCATCGCGGACACTCTCGGCTTGGCCGGTTCTCACAAGCCAATCGGCAAGGTGGCGGCGGCCGAGCGTGGCCCGAGGAAAGGCCTGACCGAGCGCCTTCAAATCGACGGAGAACCCCAGGGTTTTGAGCCGATCCGCCATCGCCGCGAGCCGGTCGATTCGCGCAAGCCTGAGCCGCGTGGTCGTGGCGACCACCGTGGGGTCCTCATCGCGAAAAAAGTGGCCCAGGATATGAACCTCCCGGCCATCCAGCTCGGCCGTCCACTCGACTCCGGAAACCAGCTCGACCCCCAGCCGCTCCGCCTCCGGACGGGCGACGGCCAGAGCCGAAACCGAGTCATGATCGGTAATGGCGATGGCCGCCAAGCTCAACAAGGATGCGGCGGTCACGACCTCGCAAGGCGAGCAAACACCGTCGGAATGCGTGGTATGGACATGCAAGTCGGCCCCGGAACGAAGGCGGGGAAGATCAATCGCTCGGGGATTGCGGCGCGGCTCAAGATCCGTCACAAACGGCTCCCGGCCGGGTCTCGCCGCAGTCTCGAAGCGCGGCAGGAAACCCGGTACCGATGAGGATACCGGGTCCGAGAGCCCGGGGGGAGAGGAGATTCCGGGACGAGCTTTGAGCGACGACAGATGAGAATCGACAAGCGAGATTCGAGAGACACAACCCCTCGAATCTCGTCTCTCGAATTTCCTCAATCTCAGTACGCATCCGCCGAAACCACTTCGCCGCCGCTGAGGGTCAGGATCGCGCGAAAAGCCCCGAGGTTGATCGTGGATTTGATGAACCGCACCGAGCCGTCGGCAAAGAGGGCGTTCACGCCGCCGGGGTGGAACGAGAATGACTCCTCGTTCTGACCCGCCTGATTGCCCGCGGTCACCGCGGTGGTCGGCCAGGGTGTGCCTTCGTTCGTGGGAATCCCCTTGTTGTTCGGCTGGCCGGAGGTGCCGAAAGCGTTGCCAGGATCGGCCCAACGCCAGAAGCGGTGGCGAGCATTCACGCCGCCCGCCGGACCCGCTCCACGGATCAAAGGATACTGACCTTCTAGGAACTGGCTCACAAACCGCTCGTCGCGGCCGGCGCACTCGATGATCGCCACCGTGTTGCTCGTGCCATCGAGCACCTCGCTGATCTTGGTCAGTCCGTCCTTCAAAAGCCCCTTGGCCGCCGCATTCTTGTTGCGATAAGGAACGATCGTGGTGGCCCCGAGTCCCCCCGTCGTTGGCACGCCGTTGACGACGTTGATATCCGTATAAACCGACGGGGCGTAATCGGTGTAGCCGTAACCGCCGCCGATCGCCGTCTCGTAAGGCGAAGCGTTCGGGTCCGCCGCCGCGTTGTCTCGACTGCCGCCACCGCTTCGAACCGACGAAGGGCACAGGAAGCTTGAGATCACCGCCGATGCGCCCGTGAAGTTTCCTCCGCTGGCATCGTTGTACTCGTAA
>JAYVYS010000617.1:0-13729 GCA_043784005.1 Isosphaeraceae bacterium | reverse complement strand
CACTTCCTCCCAAGGATCAGCCGGTTTATTTTTGTCCGCCCGGTGTCACTCCCAATGATGAGTGGATCGAGGTCAAGGTGATCGACGCCCGCAAGAAGATGTTTGGCCCTCGGGAAGTGCGAATCACCTTTCGTAAAATCTTTCCTTATGAAGTTTTCAAAGCCGTGGTATACGGCCCCGATGCGATCAGGTCCATCGAGCCCCCTACTTGGCTTCCGGAGGATGCCGCGGACCGAGACTGGTGGTGAGACCTCGCGGATTTGATCGCTCCATAATCCCATCCGCGAGGAGCGTGCCTCTTCGTCGGCGCGCGGGGTAAGATGTCGGGTCGTCAGCCCGGTTCGATCTCGACTGAGCGAACCGTGAGGCCGATTGCCGCCAGGAACCCTGCTCCATGCTCCGGCGCCGACTCACACTCCTCCAAGCTGTCAGCTTGAATATGTCGATGATGGTCGGGATCGGCCCGTTCATCACGATACCGACGTTTGTCGCGGCCATGGGTGGCCCTCACGCGATGATCGGCTGGTTTCTCGGGGCCTTGATCGCGATCGCCGACGGCCTTGTCTGGAGTGAGCTTGCCTCCGCGTTCCCCGGTTCCGGCGGGACGTATCACTTCTATGATGCCGTTTATGGCGCGTCCCGCGTCGGTCGCCTTATGAAGTTCCTGTTTGTCTGGCAATTCCTCTTTAGTGGTCCGCTCGAAGTCGCGACCGGAGCGATCGGACTTGCCCAGTATGTCGGCTATCTCTGGCCGACTCTGAAACAGGTCGCGTGGAGAACATCGATCCTCCCGCCGATCGGCGGGACGATCGACTGGCGCGTGGAGTACGGCCAGTTATTCGCAATGGCCGTGATGGTGGGGATTACCGCGCTTGCCTACCGACGCATCGAAGCCGCGGGCCGGCTCATGGTCGTTCTTTGGGTGGGAATGCTCGCGACCGTTGCCTGGGTCATTACGACGGGACTGACTCATTTCAACCCGTCGCTGGCCTTCGATATCCCCGAAGGCGCATGGAAACTCGACGCTCATTTCGCCACGGGCCTGGGAGCGGCGCTTGGGATCGCGATGTACGATTTTCTGGGCTACTACCAGATTTGCTATCTCGGGGATGAAGTCACCGACCCCGCGCGAACCATCCCGCGCTCGATTCTGATCTCGGTGATCGTCGTTGCGGTTGTTTATTTAACGATGAATGTAAGTATTCTCGGGGTCTTGCCATGGCAGTCCGTCGCCAAATCGCAGCATGTCGCAAGTGATCTGATGCTTCATCTCCATGGACCGACGGCCGCGACAATCGTCACGGTGATGATAGTCTGGACGGCCCTTGCCTCAACGTTCGCGGCCTTGCTTGGCTATAGCCGAGTCCCATTCGCCGCCGCCAAATCCGGACATTTCTTCCAGGGGCTCGCCAAAACACACCCGGCAAGCGACTTCCCACATCGCTCACTTCTCCTCATCAGCGGCCTGGCGATGATCGCATGCCTCGCCGACCTCGGCACCGTGATCGCCGCGCTCCTCACTTCGCGAATCCTGATCCAGTTCGTCGGACAGATCGTGACGGTTGTCTATCTCCGCACCAGACCGGAACTCGACCCCCTTTTGAAGTTTCGGATGCCTTGGTTTCCGTTTCCCGCCGCAATCGCACTCGCGGGATGGACTTATGCGTTCGGCGCGTCCGAGCCGCTCGCCCTGGTTTACGGAGTCGGTTCGCTCATCCTCGGGATTGCCGTCTTTCAAGTATGGGATCGGTGGTCTTGACCGACTCCGTCACGAGCAGCACGATGGGGAGACTGTCCAAAACGCCAGCCTGACTTCCCGCCTTCGCGTTGAGGTGAGAATGCGAATTACCCACTTAAGAATTCTCTTTCTGTCGTGCCTGACAACCGTCGTCACTCAGGCCTCTGGAGCCGAGAAAGCGGCGGTGGACGTCGGCGTCGCTCGGATCGACATCACGCCGAGATATCCCGTGCGGCTGTCCGGCTATATCGCTCGCAAGTCAGAGTCTAACAAAGTCGCCCAGCACATTTGGGCCAAGGCGCTTGTGATCGGCTCCGATACGCAAGGGCCAGTGGTGCTCGTGTCGGTCGATAACCTTGGGGTTGGTGAATCGATGGTGGAAGATCTGGCCGCGCGCCTGCGAAAACGGGTGAATTTGCCCCGAGAGAGATTGACGGTGGCCTCTTCACATACGCATTCCGCGCCTTGCCTGACCGGCGTCGTTCCCAATATCTTCGGCGTGAAACTCGCCGACAAAGAGCAAGGCGCGATTGACCGCTACACGCGAGAGCTTGCCGATGCGTTGGAAAAGGTCTGTATCGAGGCGCTTGGCTCTCGTAAACCTTCGTTGCTCTCATGGGCCCAGACCAAGGTGACCTTCGCGGTGAACCGCCGGACGAAGGGGGGACCCGTCGATCACAGTTTACCCGTCTTGAAAGTAACATCCGTTGATGGCGCTCTCCGGTCCATCCTTGTCAACTACGCGTGCCACTGCACCACGATTGATCCGATTAACAATGCGGTCAGCGGCGATTGGGCGGGGTTTGCGCAGGAGGCAATTGAGGCGGATCATCCTGGCTCGATCGCGATGACGGTCGTCGGCTGCGGCGCGGACTCGAATCCCGCGAACCGCCAGGACAAATCGGCGGCGGAGACCCACGGTCGCGCCATTGCCGACGCTTTCAAAGTCTTGCTTTCCAAACCTTGGACCTCACTCTCCGGGCCGCCCGAAACAGCGTTTGAGCGATTCACGTTGCCGTTCGACACACTGCCCGATCGCGGCGCCCTCGAACAGCAGCTAAAGGCTGGCGGAGCTTCCGCGTATGCCGCCTCGGTTCAGCTCGGCAAGCTCGATCGCGATGAACCTCTTCAGACTCGCCTGCATTATTCCGCACAGGCCTGGCGGTTCGGGGATGACCTCGCGATGGTCTTTTTGCCGGGCGAGGTCGTCGTCGATTACGTTGTCCGCTTAAAGAAAGAGCTCGATCCCTCACGGTTGTGGGTGACCGCCTACAGCAACGACCTTCCCTGTTACATCCCCTCGGAACGAATCTTAGCGGAAGGGGGTTATGAGGGGGGTGGCGCAATGATTTATTACGGCAGGCCGACGAGGCTCAAGACTGGGGTCGAGCAGACGATCGTCGACGCCGTCCATCACGTTGTGACCGATCGATTCAGGCCTTCCGAGGCCAAATCCGCGGACGACATGCCTGCACCTCTTAGCGCGAACGACGCGTTGAAGGCCTTTCACATCAAGCCTGGCCTGAAGGTGGAACTCGTCGCCGCGGAACCTCTCGTGCTCGACCCCGTCGCCATTGACTTCGGAACCGACGGCAAGCTTTGGGTCGCCGAGATGCGCGACTACCCGACGGGTATCGACGGCAAATGGACTGCCGGTGGCGTGATCAAGGTTCTCGAAGATCGCGATGGTGACGGCAAGTACGAAACCGGGACCGAGTTCATGAAGGGCCTTCCTTTCCCAACCGGAGTGATGGCCTGGCGTCAAGGGGTGCTCATCTGTGCCGCACCTGAGATTATCTATGCGGAGGACACTAACGGCGACGGCAAGGCCGATGTTCGCAAGGTGCTCTTCCAAGGGTTCGCCACCGAGAACTACCAGGCCCGCGTGAACGGTCTTTCGTATCACCTCGACAACTGGGTTTATGGTGCCAATGGCTTGATCGGCGGGACGATTCGCGGAACCGCCACCGGACGAGAAGTCAGTATCGGCGGCAGAGACTTCCGGATCAATCCCGATACGGGGGTCATGCAACCGGCATCCGGCCTTAGTCAACAAGGACGTATCCACGACGACTGGGGCAACCACTTCGGCGGGAACAACAGCATTCTCTTGTATCATTACCCATTATCCGATCACTACGCCCTGCGCAATCCTCGGGTCGCCGCTCCTTCGCCCGCTGTGTTTCTGGGAGACGATCCCGACCCGAGCCTTCTCTTTCCGACAAGCAAGACCCTTGCTCGCTATAACCACCCGGAAAGTGCCAACCGAGTCACGTCCGCGTGCGGTCCGGGGATCTATCGGGATATCTTGCTGGGAAGAGAATACGTCGGCAATGCCTTCACATGTGAACCCGTACATAATCTTGTGCGTCGGACCGTGCTCGAACCCGACGGCGTGACCTATAAGGGCCATCGCGCGGCGGACGAGCAGGCTTCCGAGTTCCTCTCCTCCACCGACCCTTGGTTTCGTCCGGTGCAAGCCAGAACCGCCCCTGACGGGTCTCTCTGGGTTGTCGACATGTATCGATTCGTGATCGAACATCCGCGATGGATCAGTCCCGATAAGCTCGCCTCGCTCGACGTCCGCGCCGGTGCGGATAAGGGGAGGATCTATCGAGTTGTTCGTGAAGGTGTTCCCTTACGCTCGGTTTCGCGGCTCGAGGGGCTTTCCACAACGGACCTCGCGGTTGCGATTGACACCCCCAACGGCACCGTTCGCGATAACATTCAGCGGCTTCTAGTCCATCGAGCCGATCGCTCGGCGGCACCCGTTCTCGCGGAGATCGTCCGAACAGGCAAAAATCCCGCCGCGAGGAGTCAGGCCCTTTGCACTCTCGACGGACTGAATACAGTCACGAAAGAGGTCTTGCTTGGAGCCCTCAATGATGCCGAACCGGAGGTTCGCCGTCAGGCGGTTCGCCTCTGCGAACCTCTGTTCGACAAAGAACCAGAATTGATCAGAGGTGTGAATGCACTTATCGATGATCCCGACGTGCGAGTACGGTTCCAGGTCGCGCTCAGCCTGGGTGAATCGAACAACCAATCCACGGGCTCGATTCTGGGGAAAATGGCGACGGTTCACACGAGTGATCCTTGGGTTCGCGCAGCGGTCTTGAGTTCTTCGAGTCGGTACGCCGCCGAGATCTTGAGTGCCGTGGTGGCCTCCGCGAATGACAAGGAGCCATCCCCCGAATTGATTGAGCCGTTGCTGGCGACCCTTCTCGCGAAGCACGACCCCGCCGCCACCGTGAATGCTCTGGCCGCGATCAATCCGATAGGTGCGAAGCCGGCGAGTTGGCGAATGGGAGCGGTTGCCGAGCTTCTTGATGCGTCGGGTCAAGCCGATCTGAGCGAGCGAAACTCCGTTCGCACTTTGACGACCGCTGCCCGTCAAGTTGTCATAAATAAGAATGCGAATATCAAAGAGCGTGTGAACGCCATTCGGCTTCTCGGCCGCGACAAGACCGAGCTCGCTGCCGATATGAAACAGCTCTCCGAGCGGCTTGACCCATCCGAGCCGCTTGGGGTTCAACTCGCGGCACTTCGATCGTTGGCCAGACTCGATGTACCTTTGGCATTCGAGATGATCGTCGCTCGTTGGCCCGCGCTGGGCCCCGTGGTTCGGGCGGCGGTGCTCGATGCGATGCTCGCGAGACCAAGTTCGGCCGAGATTCTCCTGTCGGCCTGCGAGGCGAACTTCATCACCCCCGTCTCCGTTGACGCCGCGCATCGACAGCGACTCCTCGCGGCGGGGGACGATGCGCTTCGACGTCGCGCCGGAAGGATCTTCAACGTCCAAGCGATCGGGCCTCGCCAGGCCGTTTTGAAGACCTTCGCCGCCTCCTCAAACGTGCGAGGTGACGCCTCCCGTGGCAAGACGGTCTTCGCCCGTATCTGTGCCTCGTGCCACAAATTCGGAGGGGTCGGACACGAAGTCGGACCGGACATTGCCGCATTGACGGACACGAGCTTCGAGGCCTTGTCGACGGCGATCCTCGACCCGAACCGCGAGGTGGACGCAAGGTACGCGACTTACTCGGTTGCGCTAAATGACGGGCGTGTCTTGACGGGCCTGATCGCATCGGAGACCGCCAGCGCGGTGACTTTGAAGCGACAGGAAGGTCAGCTCGAGGTGGTGCTTCGCGCTGACCTCGAAGCGCTCAAGACCGAAGGCCGTTCTTTGATGCCCGAAGGGCTCGAAAACGACCTTAAACCGGTCGATCTCGCGGACCTGGTCACCTACATGGCTTCAGGAGCGACCAAACCGAAAACACTCGACGGCAACTCACCGCGAACCCTGTTTCAAGGCCCCGATGGAATTGTCAGGCTGCCCGCGACCGCCGCTGAAGTCTATGGGCCGACGGTCACTTTCGAGAGTGCGTTCGCCAACCTGGGGATGTGGCATAACGTCGCGGATCGTGCCGCGTGGACATTTCGTGTCGAGAAGCCGTCAACATTCACGGTTTCAATGGAATGGGCATGTGCTGATGAGTCGGCAGGCAACCCGCTGCTGCTGAAGGTCGGCCCGACCACGATGAGAACGGCCGTCGCGGGGACCGGTTCAGGCACCTGGGCCAACTATCGGACAATCTTCCTTTGCGAGGTGACTCTTCCCGCAGGCACGCACCGTCTCGACATTGGTCCAGGCGGGCCACTCCGAAACGCCTTGATGGACCTGCGAGCCGTGGTCCTCACTCCGCGCGGCGAAGGAGTTTATCGGAAGTGAGTCGAGAAGAGAAACCCGGAAGAGCCCAAGGACGCAGCGCAAACAATCTTTCCTAAAGCACGCCTGGATCGACCCCCTTTACTGAGCTCCCATCGCAAATCATTGACAGTCTGTATACAAGTGGATAGTATGCCTCGCGCGGTCGCCATTTATAGGAGACGCGGCATGTCGGCACACTCATCGACTTCGGCCCGAGACGCGCGTGAGACGGTTCCGGACCTTCGCAGACGGCTCGGGTTGTTCTCTTTCCAGCAGGATGCGCCAACGTATGATTCGGCCTTGCGAAATGGCTCATATACGGATCTTGGACTTCGACCGGGCGGCGTTGTGGAGTGGCTGTCGGCAACACCCGGCGCGGGGGCTGTGGCTTCCGCCTTGCAAATGATGTCGCTACCCTCGCGCGGTCGTGGAGTCATCGCGATAGTGGATGCCGCCGGGGAATGTTACGCACCCGCACTCTCGGGCTGGGGCGTCAGTCCCGACCAAATGCTTTTTGTTCGTCCAAACACTCAAAAAGAAGCATGCTGGGCCATTGAGCAATGCCTGCGTTGTCCTGGTGTGTCGACCGTGTGGGCTTGGGTCGATCAGCGGTTTTCCACGCAAGTTCACCGGCGGTGGCAGTTGGCGGCGGAAGTTGGCGGCGGCGTGGGGATGTTTTTCCGGCCGGAATCGGCGCGGGGAGAAGCCACATGGGCCGATTTACGTTTGCTGGTCACGCCGCTGGCGGGGGGCCGGGGCGAAACGCGACGGGTGCGGATTGACGTCCTCTATCGACGGGGCGGTTTGGGAGGTGCCGCCCAGGTCTGGGAGATCGACCATGCCAAGGGTGTTGTGCGTTTGGTTCCCGAAATGGCCGATCCAACGGCTGCGGAGCGAGCGGCCGGAGCTTAGACGGTCGGAACTCGTTCTGTTCGCCAACCAAAATCAGCGTCTTTTGGTCACGGCGTGCGGTTCTAAGGCTGAAAGGCAGGGCGTTCGCATCGGTCAACCGTTAGCGGAAGCCAAGGTTCTGGTAAGGAGAGCCGTCTTCCTTGCCGCCGACGTGGTCTCAGATCGCGATGCGCTGTGTCAATTGGCGCTCGATGGTCAACGCTTCTCGCCTTTGGTAGGCCTGGAAGAAGGGCTTTCTCCCGAATCGCTGCTCTTTGACGTGAGCGGATGCACGCACCTGTGGGATGGTGACGAACGATTTCTCCGGGCGGTTCGCGACTATTGGATCGGGCGAAGTTTTCAGATCCAACTCGCCCTCGCTGGCACATTGGGAGCGGCGTGGGCGCTCGCTCATGCCATGACCGCCGCCGTGGTTCCCGCAGGAGAGGAAGAGGCGGCTTTGTCGGGCCTTCCCGTGGAGTTGTTACGGCTTCCCATCACCATATTGGAACGGCTGGATGCCTTGGGGCTGCGGACGATTCGCGACGTGCGGCAACTTCCCCGAGAGACATTGGCGAGCCGGTTCGATGTGATTTTGCCGCAACGGCTGGACCAGGCATTCGGCCAACGTCCGGAGTCGTTTGTCGGCGAGCGGCTGCGGGAGCCATTGACGGTCATGCGCGAATGGGAAGTGCCCATCGATAATCGCCTCGCTGTGGCTCTTGTGTGCCGGGAAATGCTGCGTGAGCTTCTCACCGTGGCCAATCATCCCGGCGCGGGTCTTCAAGAACTGGAAGGCGAACTGCGAACCGAGACGATTTCCGTCAAGCTGGAAATCCGCCTCGTGCAACCTTCACGGGATGAACGGCATCTCGTTCAACTCGTGGAACTTCATTTGGAACGATGCGCGTGGCCGGGAGGCGTCATCGCGATTCAGTGGAGCGTGCCGCGGTTCGGGCGTCTGCCACAAGTTCAGGGCGATTGGTTTAGCGAGGACGGCGAGACGGACACCTCTCGGCAGGTCGTCGCTTTGGTCGAACGGCTCAGTAGCCGTCTCGGGTACGATGTTGTGCTTCGGGTGGACGCCCTTCCTGACGCACAGCCCGAGCGCTCGGTCCAGCTCATGCCTTGGACGAAGACCAAGCCCACCCGGACGAATGAGTTCTCGTTGCCGCCAGAACAATCGCGCTGCCGTCCTTTTCGATTGTTGGGCGTTCCTCAGCCGATCGTGGTCGTCTCGATTGTTCCGGACGGCCCGCCGATTCGCATGACATGGCGAACACAAGATTGCCGCGTGGTTCGCTGTTGGGGACCGGAGCGGATCGCGACAGGCTGGTGGCGCACGCGGGATGTCCAACGCGACTATTACCGGGCGGAATGGGAGGATGGTACGCACGTATGGATCTTTCGCGATCAGCGCGGCGGACGTTGGTTTCTGCATGGCTTCTTCGAGTAACGAGTCATGCCGGAAAAACAGCACGCCAAGCTCTATGCGCCGGCATCGATCACGGATTGGCGGCCCCGGCCAACACCGCTTGTTCGTTACGTCGAGCTTCATTGCAAGACGAACTTCTCTTTCCTGGAAGGGGCGTCGCATCCCGACGAACTGGTCAACCAGGCGGCGAGGCTTGGTTACGGCGGCATAGCCATCACCGACCGCGACAGCGTGGCGGGCGTCGTGCGTGCTCATGTCGCCGCCAAGAAAATCGGCCTGCCGCTCATCATCGGCACCGAAGTCACGCTGACCGATGCCAGCCCCGTGTTGCTCTGGGCAATGAACCGTGAAGGATACGGGCGACTCTGTCGCCTGTTAACCCGCGGCCGCCGTAAAGCTCCCAAAGGAGAGTGTCATCTCACCTTCGCGGACGTTGCCGAGCACTCCGATGGCCTTCTCCTGGGGGTATTGTTGGCGTTGGCCTGTGACCTTTCGTCGGATCTACCGCGATGGCGGGAAGTCTTTCCCGACCGCACGTATGCCGTCGCCGAGTTGCATCGTGGTCCTTGCGATGAACGGCGATTAGGTCAATGGCAAGCCGCGGCCCAAGCGGCGCGGGTGCCTTTGATCGCGGCGGGCGACGTTCATTACCACGACGCGAACCGGCGGTATCTCCACGATGTGTTGACTGCCATCCGGCTCAAGACGACCGTCGATGAGCTGGGCGCGGCCCGCTTTCCCAATGGCGAGCGGCGTCTACGGCCGGTGGACGAGCTGATCGCGCTTTTCGCCCGGTGTCCCGATGCCGTTTCTCGCACCGGCGAACTCGCCGACCGCTGCACGTTCTCACTCGACGAATTGCGCTATGACTATCCCGAGGAATTATGTCCCAGCGATGAAACGCCTATCTCTTACCTCACACGGCTGACCTTGGCCGGGGCGCGCGACCGCTATCCCGACGACGTTCCGATCAAGGTCCAACAGCTTATCGAGCATGAGTTGGCGATTATCAAAGACCTGAACTACCCGGCCTATTTTCTGACCGTTTGGGACCTGGTCCGCTTTGCCCGCTCCCAAGGCATCCTTTGCCAGGGACGCGGTTCGGCGGCAAACTCAGCCGTCTGCTATTGCCTGGGAGTGACCTCCGTCGATCCGGATCGAATCGACGTTCTGTTCGAGCGGTTTATCTCAAGAGAGCGCGACGAGGCCCCCGACATCGACATTGATTTCGAACATCAGCGCCGGGAAGAAGTCATTCAGTACATCTACGAGAAATACGGGCGCGACCGGGCCGGTATGACGGCCGAATTGATTACCTATCGGCCACGTTCCGCCGTTCGGGACGTCGGCAAGGCGCTCGGCTTGTCATTGGACCGGGTTGATGCCTTGGCCAAGGCGATCGGCCATGACGAAACAGGCGACGAATTACACATCCGCTTCCGCGAGGCGGGCGTCGATCCGACCTGCCGTCTCAGCCAGCAATTGGTTCATCTCGTTCGCCAGATCCTTGGCTTCCCCCGCCATTTGTCGCAACATGTCGGCGGCATGGTTTTGTCCAATTTGCCGCTATGTGAATTAGTCCCCATTGAAAACGCCAGCATGCCTGGACGCACTGTCGTTCAATGGGACAAAGACGACCTTGATGCGCTCGGCATCCTCAAGGTTGATTGTCTCGCGCTCGGGATGCTCTCGGCGATTCGGCGCGCCTTGGACCTGCTGAAGGGCCACAACGGCCAGTTACTGACCTTGGCCACGATTCCCTCCGAAGACCCGGCCACATACGCGATGATTCAGAGGGCGGACACCATCGGCGTGTTTCAAATCGAATCCAGAGCCCAGATGAGCATGCTGCCCCGGCTGAAACCCAAAGAGTTCTACGACCTGGTCATCGAGGTCGCGATCGTTCGCCCCGGTCCCATCCACGGCAACATGGTGCATCCCTATCTTCGGCGACGTAACGGCCAGGAGCCCGTGGAATACCCCAGCGAAGCTGTGCGCGACGTTCTGAAGAAAACGCTCGGCGTACCACTTTTTCAAGAACAAGCCATGAAGCTTGTGGTCGTGGCCGCGGGATTCACTCCCGGAGAAGCCGACCAACTGCGACGGTCAATGGGAGCGTGGCGACGAACCGGGGTCATGAACCAGTTCGAGGGGAAACTGATGGACGGCATGCTGGCCAACGGCTACTCGGAGGATTTCGCCCGCAACGTGTTCCGGCAACTCGAAGGCTTCGGCTCATATGGCTTTCCGGAATCGCATGCGGTGTCGTTTGCCCTCTTGTCCTATGTCTCAGCCTGGATCAAATGTCATCATCCGGCGGTGTTTCTGGCCTCTCTCCTCAACAGCCAGCCGATGGGATTCTACGCGCCGGCGCAGCTTGTGACCGACGCCCGCGCGCACGGCGTCGAGGTTTGCCCTGTTGACGTCAATCGCAGCGATTGGGACAGCACGCTCGAACGTCGAGAAGACGACGGAATACTGGTTGTTCGGCTCGGTTGGTCGCTCGTCAAGGGCTTTTCCCAAAGTGCGGCGGAGACGCTGGTCTCCGAGCGTCAATCCGGACCATTCACATCTTATGCCGACTTCGTGGGACGCACCCGATTCACGACCGCGATGTTGTCCCGGCTGGCGTCAGCCGACGCATTCCACTCACTCGGCCTGGATCGTCGGCCCGCGCTCTGGCAATCGTTGGAACCGCCCTGCTCGGAACCGCTCTTCGCCAACCTTCCCGACGAAGCGCCGCCACCACTGCCGCTGCTTTCGGCGGCGCAAGAAGTCATTCATGATTACCATGCCCAGGGCTTATCGCTTCGAGGTCATCCCTTCGCCTCGCTTCGGCTGTCGTTGACGGCGCAACGGGTCGTCACGGCGGCGGAGCTGGAAACTTTAGAAGCCGACCGGAGTTATCATGTCGCCGGTCTGGTTCTCTTGCGGCAGCGGCCGGGAACCGCCAAGGGGGTCACGTTCATGACGATCGAAGACGAAACCGGCACGGTGAATCTGATTGTCTGGAGACACGTTTGGGAGCGGTTTCACCGCGTTGCCCGCCAGGCTCAAGCCCTCATCGCCACAGGGCTGTTACAGAGGCAAGACGGGGTGATCCATATCGTCGTCAAGGGGCTGAAGGACATGACGACGGCGGTCGCCAATCTCGGCCAGGCATCAAGAGACTTTCACTGAATTCGTTTCGTAGCCGAAGCGCACGTTTGTTGCACAGATTGGGCGCGATAATAAAAAAGGAGTCACGTCTTTCGACGTAACTCCTCATAAAGCCCCAGAATACCCCCACGGGGACTCGAACCCCGGTCCCTAGGCTGAGAACCTAGTATCCTAGGCCACTAGACGATGGGGGCGTCGCTGGCGAAATAGATTCTGCCTCAGTTGAACGGCGAAGTCAAGTTGATTGAACGAGGGATGCACGATCGTTGAGTGGGTTGTCGGGGCTCACCGGTTCTCCGAAAATCCTGAGGATCGTGAGTGGATTCGAGTCTAGGACCGGGCGGAGTCAGGTATGCCCTCGATCTTGGCGAATGGTCGCACTTTCTTTTTCGAACAGATCGGGGTGGGCGACCCCGTCGTGTTCGTCAGTGGCCTCGGCGGCGATCATCGGGCGTTCGCCGTTGCGGTCCGTCGGATTGCTAAGGCTCGGCGTGCCATCTCTATCGACAACCGAGACTCCGGTCAGAGTGACATTGCCACGGAACGCTATTCGACCGAAGACCTCGCCGACGACCTCGCGGCGGTGGTCGAAGCGCTGGAGCTTCCCCCCGTTCATCTTGTCGGTCAATCGTTGGGTGGTCTGATCGCGCAACACGTCGCGCTTCGGCACCCGGAGTGTGTGCGAAGTTTGACGTTGGTTTCGGCTCACGCGGGGTCCAACGCCTGGAAGAAGGCCGTGGTGGCTTCGTGGGTGGAACTCAAACGATCGGGTGACGCGGCGTCCTTCGCGCGCGCGACCTTGCCTTGGCTCGTGGCACCCGAGTTTTACGAGCACAGTACTGCACAGATCCTGGGAATGATTCGTTTCGCCGAACGGAACGAATGGCCTCAGAACGCCGATGCCTTCGCACGTCAGGCGTTTGCCGCCTCGACGCATGAGGTTCGCGTTCGCCTGGCAGAGATCAAGGTGCCAACTCTTGTCTTGACCGGGGAGTTCGATCTCGTCAACCCACCCGGCATCTCACGAGAACTCGCCGACCTGATCGAAGGCTCTCGGTTTCAGGTCTTGGCGGGAGTAGGTCATCTCCCTCACGTCGAAAACGTCGGGACTTTCCTTGAGGCGCTGGAAGGGTTTCTCGACGAGATGAGCTGAGGCTTGCTTGCGTCCGCGGGTAGTCTCCGCTACGCTCGCCGGATCAATTCGCAACGGCCCGTGTCGGGCTAAACTTAAGGAGGAAAGTATGGCCACCGAAGAGGAATTGAAGCGCGCTTATAAAGCCTTCAAGAAACGGATCAAGCTCACCAGGCTCGACGACGAGTCGGGGCTGTCTCGGGGTGGCGGCAAGAAGACGGCGATTACCGGAATCACCCCTCCGACGGGTTTTCCCATGGGTATCTGGGAAGAACTCGTTCTTCAAGGTAGGCTCAAGAACGAAGGGTATGGGACCTATTCCCTCACCCAGGAACCCTGATGAATCCAGGCTTCGAGCCATTGTCTCGTTGGCGACAGCCGGGATGCTGGCGTTCTCTTGGTCGCTCTGGGCCGAGGGGGGAGAGATCCCGCGCGTGCCATTTCTGCCCGGCGTGCCGAGGCCTTCAGTTCCGCTCTCGTGGGCTCTTTTTGTCTTGCTTCTGCTCGCGACCATGGCGACCGGCTTGTCGCGACGATGGCGTCGTTGGTTCGCGTTGAGCTTTGTCCTGCTGGCTTTCGCGATTCTGCAAGATCAACACCGATTTCAGCCTTGGACCTATCAGTACGCGGTCACTCTGGGACTCCTGGCGTTGATTCCGGGCAAGCCGG
>JAYVYS010000616.1:0-3883 GCA_043784005.1 Isosphaeraceae bacterium | reverse complement strand
TATTCGTTCTCGATGAATCGCTCTTGCAAGGCGCGATCGCCAGCGGCGTAAAGCAAAACGCAACGCGCGGGCAGACCATCGCGGCCCGCTCGACCGGCTTCCTGATAATAGGCTTCCAGTGTACCAGGCATGTTGTAATGAACAACCGCTCGAATATCGGCCTTGTCAACCCCCATACCGAACGCATTAGTGGCGACGACGATCTCGGCCTTACCCGACATGAAGCGATCTTGCGCCGAGGTTCGATCCTCGCGGGTCATCCCCGCATGATAAACCACCGCGTCGCGTCGCAGTTCCTTACGAAGAAACCCCGCCACGTCCTCGCACTTGAGCCGGCTCGATGCATAAACAATCGCCGACCCTTTAGATTCGTCAAGCGTCCGCGAGAGCGCCGCGAGCTTGTCGGCGTCGCGGTTCGCATCCACGACGGCATAAGTCAAGTTCGGTCGATCGAAGCCGGCGACGAACACGGCGGGATCGCGAAGCTCAAGCTGATCGGCGATATCGCGACGGACCAAATCGGTCGCCGTGGCGGTCAGCGCGATGCAGGGCGGCGAGCCGAGCGCCTTGCGAGCAATGCCGATCCGCGCGTAATCCGGGCGAAAATCGTGCCCCCACTGGCTGATGCAGTGCGCCTCGTCGACGGCCAGCAAGGCCGGTTTGAGCCTTGCGATCGTCTTGACGAACTGTGTACTCCGAAATCGTTCCGGCGCGACGTACACGAGGTCGTAGAGCCCGGCCTCGATCTCCATCATCCGCGCGCGTTGTTCGGAGAGGTCGAGCGTGCTGTTGATCAAGGTCGCGCGCAGACCGCGCTGGGTCAGGCCGTCGACCTGATCCTTCATCAAGGCGATAAGGGGACTGATGACGAGGGTCAAGCCCGACAGCATGACAGCGGGAAACTGGTAACACAGGCTCTTTCCGCCGCCGGTGGGCATCACGCAAAGGACGTCGCGACCGCGTAGGACATGCTCGATCACCTCACGCTGACCAGGGCGAAACTCCTCCAGACCAAAACGGTCGTTGAGTTCGCCTTCAAGGTCGGGAGCGGGTTCGGTGAGACTCATGGGCGACGTTCTCTCAAGGTCGAGGGATCGTCGATATTATAAAGAGGCACATGAAGGACCGCGAGTGTGAACGATCGGGATCGGCGCAGTTAGAGGACGACGGGGGTCGGAGGCCCGTGCCGGTCTCAGTTTTCACGTCATGCCTCCCGACCCCTGGGCAAGCCTAAGCTTCATTCCTTGACTAATAAACGTTTCGAGATTAGAGCGAATACTTTCAATCTCGCGGTCACGAAATTCACATAGATCGTCAGACAACGCTGTCAGATCCGCTTGTGAACTATTGGGTAGGACTGTAATTGACCCAGTGTCGTAGAATCGAGCGACGTTCTCAATGAGGTAACGAGCAATGCTGTCAGGCAATTCTTGATTGATAGAAACATGGTATTTTGGACACTGCTCCTTCAATGCCTTGTACAGTTCGTCGAACTGAGCCTCAAGTTCTGGAATATGATTAATCAGGCCGGCCGACGGTTTGAGCAGGTATTTTTGATCCATTAAGGCAGACTTAAGGTCTTCCATCAATTTCGGTTTGACGTAGTCCCTTTTGAAAAAATCTTTGTACATCTTCCCCACGTCGTGAGTCTGCCAGTTCACGGATAAGACTTTGAGTAACAACTCAAGACACTGGATCATGTTTATTAGGTAGTCGAGAAATCGATCTGGACGTGGCATTTTGAGGTGTCCAGTCCTGAATCCATGTAAGATTTCGTTCATGACATCCTTGGCCCGCTGACGTCGCGAGCGGATAAGAAACAGGGCTTCATTCTCGCTCGGCTTTGGTTTCGTTTGCCTATGTGCCATTGATTCCGCCCATTCCACTCATGATGTACAAATTAGAATTTGTATTTCCACGCAGAGCCTTTCCGCGTAGATTCGACTGCGTCATCCTTTAATCACACCCACCGGTCTCAGCCGCGCGACCTTCTTCGAGATCCCCGCCTTGTCCACGACCTCGACCACCTGATCGACATCCTTGTATGCCGCGGGCTGCTCTTCCGCGAGTCCCTTTTGGCCACGGGCCTTGGCGATGATGCCGATCGCGTCGAGTTCCTTGTCGATCCGTCGGCCCGCGGCGAGCCTCACCGCGGCCGTTCGGCTCATCAATCGGCCCGCCCCGTGACAGGTCGTTCCGAACGATTGCTCCATGCTGCCGGGAAGGCCCGCGAGCACCCAGCTTGCCGTTCCCATGCTTCCGGGAATGATCACGGGCTGGCCGATTCGCGAATAGGCGTCGGGAATCTCGGGATGCCCGGGAGGGAAGGCACGCGTCGCCCCTTTGCGGTGGACGCAAACGTTTTTGCGGCAGCCGCCGCCGACATCGTGATCTTCGAATTTGGCGATGTTGTGAGCCACGTCGTACACGAGATCCATCCCAAGCGCTTCCCAAGGTTTCCCCAGCACCTTGCTAAAAATCTCACGCGCCTGATGCATGAGAAGCTGACGGTTGCACCAGGCATAGTTGGCCGCGGCGCGCATCGCGCCCAGATATGCCTGACCTTCCGGGCTGCGCACCGGAGCGCAGGCAAGCTGCCAGTCCGGAAGCTCGAAGCCATATTTCTTGGGAGCCCCCTTGAAGACGCTGAGATAGTCGTCGCAAACCTGATAACCCAGGCCTCGCGACCCCGAGTGGATCAAGACAGTGATCTGGCCCTCGTGCAAACCCATCACGGACGCCGCATCGTGATCAATCACCCGGTCGACGACCTGGACCTCAAGGAAGTGGTTTCCCGATCCGAGTGTTCCGCACTGGTCGTACCCCCGGACGAAAGCCCTGTCGCTGACTCCATCGGGATCAGCGCCATCGAGACATCCGCCGGCTTCGGTGAACGTGATATCGCGGTCCGCTCCAAACCCCTGATCGATCACGTATGCGGAACCCTGTTCCATCAACTTCCGGAGCTTGGGCTTGTCGAACAGATAGCGCCCGCGCTGGCCGACACCTGTGGGGATGTCTCTAAAAAGCTGATCAATCAACGGCCGGATCTGGCCCTTCACGTCGTCCCATTCCAGGTTGGATCGCACGAGTCGAACACCGCAATTGATGTCGTAGCCGACTCCTCCTGGAGAAATCACGCCCCCTTGCTCGGGGTCCGTCGCCGCGACTCCACCGATCGCGAAGCCATATCCCCAATGGATGTCGGGCATCGCCATACTGGCCTTCTGGATGCCGGGCAACGTGGCGACATTCACCACCTGCTCGGGACCTTGATCCTTCTTGATTTGCTCAATCAAGTTTTCATCGGCGAAGATCAAGCCGTCCACGCGCATGTCAGCCCGGTAAGACTTCGGAATCTTCCACTGGCAGGGGCCCACCTGTTCGAGCGGCCCGCTGAATCCGCCGCTGTTCTTGGACATCGTCAATTGATCCTGAGAATGAGCTCGTGACAATCCGTTTGCACTGACGTTTGAAAGCGATATCGCCCGGCTGAGCCGCAACCTGAAAGAGGAGTCAACCGCCGCCCGTCTAACTATCGCTTTCGATCCTGATCCGCGTTCTGCGAATCGAAGGGTCGGGCTCCTTTTTATGACCTGAGTTCGTTCGCGCCGCGCCTTTGAGTTCGTTCGCGCCGCGTGTCTGAGTTCGTTCGCGCCGCGCCTTTGAGTTCGTTCGCGCCGCGCCTTTGAGTTCGTTCTCACAGACCCCAAAGGGAAACCACCGACGGTAAACACAACCGGATTTGCCCATCTGCACAATTAGCATTACGGGACGAGTGAAACAACAATGGCTCATGATCGATTCCGGGGTGGTGGTCGAAAAGAGACCCTTGGGTGCCACGGGTTGTACTCAACCTGTGTGTCGTAAACCATTTCGGGAG
>JAYVYS010000615.1:0-3888 GCA_043784005.1 Isosphaeraceae bacterium | reverse complement strand
GAGATCACTCCGTCCCCGGGGTCCACACGGTCGCCGCGAGATAGCGGGGCGAGTTCTGTTCGTCGTGATAGTAGTAGATCGACACGATTTCGCCGTCGGGTCGGATCACGGAACGAACGTAGCCGAGGTCGCGTCCGCCGCCGTCGTCACGGAGCGAAAACGGCGCGCTCCAGGTGCGGCCTTTGTCCTTGCTAAAGCGGGCTCGGATGCCAAAGGGGGGCGCGCGATAGCCGTAGACCAGACAGAGCCGACCGTCGGAGAGCCGCAGCAAGCTCGGCGGATTCCCTTCGCCCGCGTCAGGCTCGGGTGTGGAGATCTTCTCCCACGACTTGCCGTCGTCGAGTGAACCAAACGCCTCGATCCAGCTCTTGGGCGCGTCGGCCCGGCGGATCGTTGTGACAAGTTCGCTCGCGGAAAGGCGAACCGTCGAAGGCATGATGGAATAGCCTGTCGGCTCGGGTCCAATGAACGCGACGAATTTCCAGGTCAGGCCGCCATCGATGGTCCGCGCGACAAAAGGCCGTCCTTCCTTGCCGTTCTCCTTCGATGCGGTAAGAAAGAGTTGGACATCTTTTGGCCCGTTGACCAGATAATCCGTTCGGCCCATCACCCCTTTCAGGCCGAAAAGGGGCAACCGGTACGGGCCTTTCCAGGTGTTCCCGCGGTTGTACGAAGAGTAATAGCGTGAGACCCCGTTGTTCGAGTTCTCCATTCGCACGGTGAACGCGAAGTCGGGATGGGTGAAATCGATGGGTTCGACCTGATCGATCAACGTCTCCTCTGGCTCGCCCGGCGGAAATATCCCGTGGCGCATGCCCGGAGTACCCACGAGCGCACCCGGCGGACGCGGTTTCTCGATGGACCACGTCGCTCCGCCGTCACGGCTTCTCGCCAGGAGATACTCCTCGGGCTTCTCCTTATCGATATGATGGAACAGCCCGCGATCCTTGTCGTAACCTCTGCTGAAGCCGACGAGGATCTCATCCCCCCACGACCAACTTCCATGATTGGCTGGCCAGCCCGCGAATCGGCCCTTCTCCTCATAAACAACGGTGTGTCGGATCACTTTCGGAGGCGTTCCGGCGCTGCTTTCCCTCGCTCCGACCGTGAGCAAGGCGAGCCCGACAACAACCCTGCAGCGATTCCGTCGTGACGTCGGGGTCAACATGATCGCTACACCTTTTATCGATCGCGCGATGCCCGAAGAACCAAAAATCCCGATGACGGCGGGGTCGGAAGACCCTCGCCGATCGGGCTTCATCAATGGTCGTTCGGAAAATCCAAGGGCCGCGCGACGGGCCCTACAAACCACGCAATCAACCCAACAGATCGACGATTCGCTTGACCTTGTCAGAGCCGTACTGCGCGATCAGCGGCTTCATCGATTCCATCGCGTCCAGCAGGTCCGCGTCGGGTTTGGTGTGCGACCTTGGCGGTGGGGCGAGATATCCCTCGATCGCCGAGGACTTCGCTTTCGGTGATGCTGCTTTCGTGGAAGCGCCCGCCGCCTCGGCTTCTTTCTTTTTGACGATCGATTTAACAGCCGAGAAGTGCTGCGGGCTCATGTCGATGCCGAAATTCTTCTTGATGAATGCGATCGCCTCTTGCGGACCGGCGTGGCCAGCGTCGAGCGCCGCTCTGGCGGCGTCGGACTTTGAGACCGCTTTCCGAGGTGATCGAGCGGCTTTGAAAGTGTCGGTCTCGGAAGAATCCGAAGGTTTCGTCGCATCGGTGTCGGAAGGGCGTGAGGTTTTTGTCGTTCTGGCGCGCGTCATGTCTCGTTCTCATGTCGGTTGAAAGAGCTATATACGCGCCATCTTAACGTATTTCAAGCCGCGTGCAATGCTTTGCCATTCCCTTAACTCTTGGACAGCATTGCCAAGAGTGCACTCTGAAGAGGTCCGCAGCGCGCGGACCCTACGCTACGGGTTCCATGCGCCAGCTCTCCGCGATCTTTGCGGTTCATCACTTTCGATCCCTCCATCCTCCGTCTCGCAACGCCTGTTCGTAATCCTCGGGTGTATTCAAGTTTCGCAAGGTCGCAAGCTCGGGATCGATGTCACGCAGATCGATATCGAGGACCAGGCGGGTTTTCAAGGCGTCGATCAGATAAACGGGACGCATGCGATCCGCCGCGAGTAATTGCCGCGCGGCGGGCAAGACCGTCTCGCGGCGATACAAGGCCGCGAGCGGATGGTGATAGCCTTCCACATACGGTATGGCGAGATCATTCGCGCCGATGAGGTGCTCAAGCCGACGGATCCATTCGGGGCGAAGAAACGGGGCGTCGGTTGACGAGGCATAAACATATTCGACCGAATCGGGCAACGCGGCCAACCCCGAGGCAAGGCCTTGAAGCGGGCCGCGATGGGCGATCGGATCGCGGATGATCGTGACCGAATCGGGCAACACGGGAAGATCTTGTTCGGGAGCGGCGACAACGAGGATCGGGTCGGCCACGGTTCCAAGAATGTTCACTACACGTTGCAATAAGGTTTCCGGGCCAAACGGCAGCCAGGCCTTGGGTCGTCCCATTCTGCGGCTTGCTCCGCCGCACAGAATCAACGCGGCGAGGCGGCTCATGAGGCGTCCTCCGGTGGACTGAAACCCAGCTTTTCCAGCATCCCGCGCGTCTCGGGCTCGATCAACAACGCACGAAACGCGGCGACTTCGGCACGGTCCCAGCGATCTCCGGGAATCGCGAAATCGTACTGTTCCACGCGCACCGGAGTAAACGCCAGCGAATACATGGCGGCGACGGGTGCGATGGCAAGGCCCCAGTCCGCTCTACCCTGCGAAACGGCCGCCGCGACAGCGTTATGAGATCGAACTTCCATCGCCGAATTCGCCGGCCGACGCCCTTGCAAAAGCATGTCGATCAAGACCCGCGTGCCGCTGCCGCGATTGCGATTGACCATGACGCAATCCGGATCGGCCAGGGCGTTTTCCAAGGCGTTCGTAATCGACTCGCCTTCAAACCTGGGATCGCCAGGCCGGAAAACCAGTCCTTGCATCCGGTCGTATCCGCGAAGCAGCCGGACCCCGTCAGGGAGATAGGATTTGTTATAGACATTGGTTGCGGGGTCGAGAAGATGCACGCCCGCGATGTCGCATTCGCCACGTCCGGCGGCAATCAAACCCCCTTGCGAGCCGACCCAGAATGTCTTGGCGCGCACGCCTCGCCCGCCGAGGAGGCCGAAAATCGCGTCGAGCCCGATGCAATGCGAGCCGATCGCCACGAGGTCGGCCGGCTCAACGCCGCGCCCCAGAAATGTCACCTCGATCGGTTCGCCTTCTTCAAGATATTCTTGATCTTTGGGGATCACCACGAATCCGTCGGCCTTGCTAAAAGTCGTTACCGAGCCGGAGCCTTTGCCAAGCGGGTAAGCGGTCCAGCCACCTGCGCCGGTGATCAGATTGACGAGCAGATACTCGGTCCGCCCACGTTCGCTGTTGGCACGCATGGCCATATGTGCCTTGTGAATTTCACGAGACTCAAGGCCCAGCCCCGCCAGTTTCCGCAGCACGGGGGCGACGAACTCGTGGAAGGTAAAGATCGCCGACGTGGGAAACCCCGGCAAGATCGCCACGGGGGTCGTCCCCACAGCCCCCAGGCAAACCGGCTTGCCCGGCTTCAAGGCCACTCCATGAACCAGCACTCCCGGATCGCGCCGGGCCAGCACGCGATAGGAGACGTCGCCGCCTCCTTTGCTGGTGCCGCCGCTCAGGATCACGACGTCGGCCAGGGCGATTCCACGATCGAGAATCGCGGCGAGAGCCTCTTCGTCATCGCCCACAATTCCGAGCGACAAAGGCTCACCGCCAAGCTCGCGCACGGCGTCGGCAATCAACGTGGCGTTAGCATCATAGACCGCCGCGGGACGCATC
>JAYVYS010000614.1:0-3291 GCA_043784005.1 Isosphaeraceae bacterium | reverse complement strand
TGTTTATCTGCGTCATCTGCGGTTCGTCTCTTTCTGACTTCATGCCAGCGGTGCGCGGTAGGGCTGGAAGACGGGAAACGGTCCGTCGCCGTTATCAAGTTCGAACTTGCGAAGTGCCTCGGCTCGGCGGACGATCATTTCGACCTCCGATCGAACCGACTTTCGCGCGGCTTCATCAAGGTGCTTGCCGAAGCGGGCGAGAACCAGATCCATCCGGGCATCGGCCTCGGTTTTCGGCGGGGTTTCCTCGCCTTTCTTCTCATCCTTGGGAGGGTCGTCCGCGAGCGCGCCAGGTCCGGAGAGAGCGACGGCGGGAACACTGAGTGCGAGTCCACGCACGAAGTCGCGGCGGTGATGAGGCTTGTCCATAGGATTCGCTCCTTGTTCAAATGGTCAACGTCCGATCCGTCTCGCGAGCGCATCGTTCGCCGCGGTCGAACGGGAAAAGAGAATGTAGGCGGGGACGCCCGCGAGGATGATTCCCACACCCGCCAAGGATTCGGCCGGCGATTGTCTGAGCATATCTTGAAGTAAGTAAACCGAGGCGATGACAAACACCAGCGGGGTGAATGGATACCCCCAGGTCTTGTAGGGTCGGGGAGCATCGGGGCGAGTGCGGCGAAGCACGAACACGCTGGCGATCGATAGGAGGTAAAACAGGTTCGCGCCGAAGACGACGTAGGTGAAGAGGATCTTGTAGAGCGGCGTCGCATTGAGCTTGAGCCAAGCGTTGCGGAGAAACTCGGGAAGGCTGGAATCGGGTCCGGGAGCGGGCCAGAGGATCATCACTGTTCCCGCCACAATCAAGCCGATTGCCCACGACCCTTGGGCGATGATGGCGTTCGCGGGGGTCTCGAATTTCGGGTGAATTTGAGAGAGCCGGGCTGGAAACAGGCCGTCGCGAGACATTGCGAAATAAGCGCGCGGGCCGGTCAGTGCGTTGCCGTTGAGCGAGATGAAGGTTGACCCCATCACGAGGAGCGAAATCGCCATGACGCCGTACGGTCCGAGCAAGACCTTGCAATAGGTCGCCGCCACCGCCTGATTCGCAGCGCCTCTGGCGGCCTCAACCTGTTCGATCGTGAGCACATAATGATAGGCGAGTGTCGCTCCCAGATAGAGAGTGACCAGGATCGCCATGCCCATTCCAAGTGCCCGAGGAATGTTCTTACCGGGGTCGCGAACATCCTCGGCCAGCGGCGTGAGATTCATCCAGCCGTCGTAGGCCCAGAGCACGCCGACCATCCCGACCATCATCCCGGAGAGCAACGACGCATCCACCGCCTTTGGCCAGACCGGGCTGAAGTTGGCCACGCTGCCACCGCCGACGATGAAGGGAAGCGCAATCAGCGCGCTGACGCCCCCGACCTTCAGCACCGTGCCGATGACCTGAAGTCCGCCGCCGATGGATGTGCCGAGGACATTCACAATCACCACGATCGTAATCGACGTGATCGCCGCGCCCGCCTGCCAGATTTCGGGTCTCATGCCGGCGGGAGGCCCGACGATCTGGGCGAAATACTGTGAGAACGCGGTCGAGAGCGTGGCCATCGAGCCGGTCCGATTGATCAAGAACTCGGACCAGCCGAAGAGGAAAGCGGGGAGTCTTCCATAGGCTTCACGTAGGTAGACGTAGGGACCACCAGCCTGGGGGAGCATCGCGCCGAGTTCCGCGAGTGTGAGCGCCCCGAAGGTGGAAAAGATCCCTCCGATGATCCAGACCGCGACGATCGGGCCGATGGCGGGAGTGGCTCTGGCGACGTCGGACGGCACCATGAAGATGCCTGAGCCGATCACCGAGCCGACCACCACGCAGAGCGCGGTGACGGGTCCGAGGACGCGCGGTAGGGTCGTCTCCCTCGCGATGGATTCCGTCGCCATGGGTGCGGTAGCCCTTCCTGATCGGGACGTTGGAATGACGGCAATGGGTCAGCGTTTGGGCGTCTCGCGGGCCGTCGGAACGGACGGGGGAGTCGGCTTCTCATCGGCGGGGCGTGGGGCGGTCGCGGGAGTGACGGCTTTCGTCGTTTCGGCGGCGGCCGTCTTTGTCTGCGAAGGCGTGGGCTCTGCCTCGGCGGCTGCGGAAGGGGCCGGAATCGCGGCAAGCGCGAGATCGGTGGCGATCTTGAGTGACTTTGCCGCGGCATCGATCCTCGCAACCAGCAATGGGAGTTGCTCCTTGAGCATCGCCGCGTCGTTGTCGAGCACGGCTTGCCGCACGCCGGGCAAAGGCCACGAGGCATATCCCGTGGTCAGCCCGGGGGCGTAAACCGAGTGCTTGAACCAGGGGCGGCCGGGAAGACCCGACGGCAAAAGGAACGAGCGCTCGACCCTCTGAAGGGCGTCGTTGACCTTTGAGAGCTTGGCCGCGTCGACCCCTTCGGAACCCGCGAGCTTGGCGGTCGAGGTGTCGAGCGCCTGGGCATAATACTGGAAGTCGCGGATCGCGAAAACGAGGTCGCGATAGCCGACCAGTTCCAGCGGCGGAGTCTGTCCGGGAGCCGAGGCACGGGCGCGGCGCTCGACGATCCTGCGGAGGTCGTCGAAATAGTCACGCAACGCCTCGCCGTAGGATGTAAACGTAAACGGGATGACGTCCGCGGCGGCGGCTCGCATGGCGATGGCGGTATAAAGCCGGGCGGCGGTCGCATGCGTGAGGAATTCCGGGTCGCAAAATTTTTCCATCCAGAAATAATTATCAAAGACGGAGTGATAAACTCCATAACGACCGCCAAAGCCGACGTCGGCGGCGGGGATGCCGAGATGATCGACGAACGCCGTGTAGTCCGACCCCGAGCCGAGCGGGTTGAGCATCGGGGAGAATGCGAACGGACCGTGTGGCGGGGCGGTCGGCTGAACGGTGTAGGGGCTGCGGGGTAATAGCGGGTTCCAGGGACCTTCCCAAAGCGAGTCTCGGGTCTCAATCACGGAGTTCGCGGCCCAATGGGCGCGCTTCTTCTCGACCCAGATGGTCCGCAACGATTTGCCCGATCGGACGTCGGTCACGGCCCCACAGGCATCAAGCAGCATGTCACGGAGCGAGGGCACACCGTCCATGTCGAGGTCTTGTCCGCCGACGGCGGAATCGACGTTCAAGATCATGACGGCTTTTTCATCAAGTTCTTTCGCGTGCTCATCGGCCCACTCGGTTGAGCCGACGAGGCCGTATTCCTCGGCGTCCCAGCTTGCGTAGACCAGCGTTCTTCGAGGTTTCCAGCCGGCTTTCACCGCGGCACCGATCGCGCGGCAGGATTCGAGGGTCGCCGCCGTGCCGCTACTGGGATCGACCGC
>JAYVYS010000613.1:0-4881 GCA_043784005.1 Isosphaeraceae bacterium | reverse complement strand
CAGATGACACAGATTAACTCTGATAAGAAAAGAAAGGCTCGAAAACGGTCAGGCTCACTCGATATCTTTCCGTTCCCTTCATCCGATTTCATCGGCGTCATCTGCGGTTGATCGTATTCATTTCACCATCAACATCCGCGCCCCTTCGATCACCCGGTCCCACTGAAACGCCGGGCCGGGGTCGACCTTGTTGGTCTGGACGTGATAGTGGCCAAGTACCCCTTGGTAGGCGTTGTAATCGTCGCCTACCAGCTTCTTGAGAATCAGCTTGCCCTCTTTATCGCGGGGGTAGTCGCATTTGATCTTGGGAAAGATCGTGCAGAGGGTCGCGGTGAGCTTCGTCAAGGATTCGTACTGCCGGGGGGTCAAATCGTATTGCCGGAGCGACTGACCCTGCACGTCGCCCACGACCGGCTCGTCGCGGCTCGGTCGGAAATCTTGGGCTTGATCGCGAATCCCGCTGTTTTCTAGACCGTTTGGAATCGTGATGTGCGTCTTATCGTCCGGGCCTTTCTTGTACCACTTCGAGAAAACCTCGCTCCCTTTGTCTCCGTCGACGGGGTACGCTCCCATATTGGCGATCTCAATGCCGACGGAACGGCCGTTGGCGATGGTGGCGTGCCAGGCCGCTTCCTTGAGGTCGAGGGTCTGATAAATCGTGCCGTCGATGTCGAGCATGAAGTGGACACTCAGGCCGCGCTGATCGTGGAGCACTTGAAAGCAGCGCTTGCTTGTCCCGCAGACGTCGAAGTGAACGACGAATTGATCGACCACCCCCTTCAATGTGTCAAGCTCCCATCCTCCCCCTCGAACGCGCTCGACTTGCTCGGCGGAGAGCCCCTTGGTTCGCATCCCAAAACGGTAGGGAGACTTTAACGCCTTGGCCGCTTCGGTCGCGGCCCACGCGGCGTCCTTGAGCGGGACGAATCGGCGATCGACTCGGTAGGCGTCGTATCCCCCCGGGTCGGTCCAGAGCACAACCGGAGTGTCGGTATGAAAAAGCTGCCCGCAAACCATGATCTCGTCGCCGTCGCGCTCAACCTTTCGACCCATTTTCGGGTCGTCCGCATGCGAAGACGGGCATGGTACGCCGAACGAGGCAACGGTAAGGAGAAGAATGAATTGTCGATTCATATTGTAATTCTCACGTGTTGATAACACTATCTTCCGATCGGCCACTGGAAAAATCCCGTCCTCACAGCGGAACCTCCAATCGAAGAAATCCGTTCTCGGATACGGATGTTATCCAGGCACGGAAATCGGTCAGGCAAGCCGAGAGCGGGCGCATCGTGTCGGGTGCCCATTCGTTGAGTTTCGGAGTGAGCAGACCGCTGTTCAACGGACGCGCCGCCGTCTGGCCGAGTTCCGCGGTGGTTTTGCCGACAATCAGATTCGCGTCGAGCCCGAGGGTGTTCGCGACTTGCCTCGCGAAATCGACCCGGTTCATGATCTCGGGGTTGGAAACATGGACGATGCCCGAGCGCCCTTGTTCGACAAGGGTCAACGCGGCGAGCGCGACGTCCGGGCCATAACTCGGGCTGGAAACCTGGTCCGATGGGCAGTTTAACGGCTTGCCCGCGGCGAGGCTTCGGACAAGCTGATAGGCGAAGTTTTTCCCCTGACGCTCGGGACCGTAGACCCACGTTGTGCGTAAGGTCAGCGCGCGATCACCGAGCAAATCGGCAAGGGTCAACTCTGCCTCGCGCTTGGCACGTCCGTATTCGGAGAGGGGCTTCGGTGAGGACGTTTCGTCGTAGGGTCCGGCTTCGCCATCGAACACGTAATCGGACGAGAAGTAGACGAACCTGGCTCCCAAGTCTCGCGCGGCGTGGGCAAGGTTCAGGGGTTGCTCAAGGTTGGCCGCGCGACAGCGCGAAGGATCGCGCTCGCATTCATCGACCCATGTGAAACCGGCGGGATAAAAGACGACTTCGGGCTGCTGGGCGCGAATCCATTTGGCCGCGCCGTCGAGGTCGGCCGAATCGAGCCGAACAAGCCCGGCAAAGGGGACCGTGGCATAAGTGCCCACCGCCTGGTGTCCTCGCGCGGCGAGCCAGTGCAGGAGCCAGCCTCCGATTTGCCCCGACCCTCCGATCACGACGGCGCGCATGCTTTGACCGAGTCGCGACGTCAATGGAACCCCTTGCGCCTGGCCTTGCTGTAGCGCTGAAGGGCGTCTTCGATCACGGGGAAGGCCATTTCCGCAGCCTGGATCTCATCGACGGCGACCTCTTTCCCTTCAAGCTGTTTGTAGTCTTGAAAGAACCTGCGGAGCATGGTGAGCCGGTGAACGGGAAGCTCCGAGGCCTCGCGAAAGCTATTAAACTCAGGGTCACCCACGGCCACGGCGAGAATTTTATGGTCTTTCTTGCCGCAGTCGACCATCGTCATCAGCCCGATCGCCCGAGCCGTCACAAGGGTCATGGGCGCGACGGCTTCCTGGCAGAGCACTAGAACGTCAAGCGGGTCATCGTCTTCGGCATAAGTCTGGGGGATGAACCCATAATTGGCCGGGTAATAAACCGCCGAGTAAAGCACGCGGTCCATCCGGAGTAGGCCGGTCTTTTTGTCGAGTTCATATTTGACACTCGACCCCATCGGGATCTCGACCAGGGCGTTGAACTCCTGAGGGAGGTGTTCGCCGGGTGTCACATCATGCCAGGGGTGAATCATGCGGCATTCGCTCTAGGGGTCGGAAGGATATCGGGCCGGTTCGGCGAATATCCTAGCATAGGACGCGCGCGACGACCACGGGCCGGAAAGGCGGATCGAGGGTGGTTTCCGGTCTTTGAGTTCCCTGGAGAAAATCACATCAAGGGCGGGAACGACCCTTCGCGGATCAGAGTCTGACGAAATTCGACGGCTTCTGGATCGTTGATTGCCAGAACGGTGATCGTAGTCCGCCCAATGGACGTCCGTCCGACCAAGCGCGGACCATCCCATGCGAAATGCCGATTCCAGCGATCCTTTCGAGGATTAAAGAGCCGAACGATCCGGTCCATTCCAGAATCGAGACCGGCGATATTCGGCCCCTTGAAGCTGTTGCAGAAAAAGCAGGCGAGGGCGAGATTCGCCGACTCGGTCGGCCCATGGTGTTTGCGGGCAATGATGTGGTCAATCGCATGCGTTAGTGGCGAATACGCCTGCGGAAGTTGACAGTACTCGCACCGAGCTTTTGCACGCTCCCAGACCAGTCGCTCAAGAGAGCCTTCCATTTGTGGCGTCCATGCCGGTGTTTTTCAGAGAAAGCCGAGCCTTGGACCATAAGACGCCGAGAGTGTACCCGACCCGCCGAAAACTCTCGACCTCCGCTTGCTCGGAGGGTGTGAGCGTTCCCTGCTGAGCCTTGATCGACAGTTCCCGCATGAGCGTCTGGTCTTCAGGGCTGAACTGAAGGCTAAGAATCTCGCGGGCTGTCTCGGGCGAGAAATCGCCGCTGTCGGGCTTGATAAGCCGACCGACGATGGCTGCATCGTGTGAGGGTACTTTCGTCTTCTGCATTGGAATCAATCCAGGTGAGGGTATCACTTGTATCTTACCACGAGCCTTCTATTTCGCCAATCCGCCGCGGACGTTCCGAGTGAGGGAGGGAGCCATGTTCGTCGACAGCGTATGTCGCCGGGGACACATCTCGCGACTCCGGCACCTTGGAGAAAGTGAAACAGAGACGCGGCTTGTTTCCATGATATGAAAATACTTAGCTGCGTCCCCGTTTCCTGTTCCACTTTCAATGGTGAACTTCGGACTCATCGATTGAACAAACGCTCGATCGCCGAGGGCTGATTCTGCTGCTCAATCGGCCCGTAATGCGGTCGGGGAGAAATCGGACCGGGGTCGGCCGCCCAGAGGTATGGGGCCATCCATCGGCTGATCTGGCGATTGGCGACGGCGTCAAGCAGTGTGTGCTCGCGGCCGAGCAGGTCGTGAACGTCATGCTCCTCGTATTTCGCCGCCAGCGGCCCGATTCTGTCGAAGTCGCCCTGAGTCATCCCGCGGCGCCCGAGGGCCTTGCGATGACCGCTCTTGATTAAAAACGGATAGCGGACCAACGCCTCGTCGCGGCGGTTGTAAATGTTCAGCAATTGCTCGCACCCGTGCAATGCTCGGCCGAATCGCTCGTCGGGGTCAAGCCAGTTATGGTCGGAAGCCCCTTCCACGATCATCGCCCGGATGTGCAGATCAGGCCTCGTCCCCTGGAGACGAACCTGTGGATCGTGGTTCTGACTGTCCAGGCAACCGCCACCGAGGAGATGCAGAGCCGAAGGGACCACCCGACCGCCGTAACTCTGGCCCAGGACACTGATCCGGCTTTCCCTTGGAAATCCCAGAAGAAAGCTTGCGAGGTGGAAACCGGCAACGTAAGCCCGCCGCCCCTTCTCGTTGATATCCCGGAGATCGTTTTGATAAACCCGCTGGCTGGGCCAGTCGAATGCGATGACGACCGCGTCCGGGGGCAAAACACGGTTCTCAGGGAGCCAGGCCTGGCTCCACATCAGGCCGCCGAGCGCGATGTCGGGGGTCGTCAGGCTGCCCTGAACCTGGATAAACACAGGCCTGCCTATCGTCTGGGCGAAGAGTTCTCGCGGATCGCGTTCGACGAGTTCGCCTTCCTTATCAAAATGCAACACCTTGAGCTTGGGCCAGGGATCGGAGCCCATCACCTGGGGGCATTCGCGGGTCTGGACAATCCAAAACCGCTCGACTTCCTGAGGTTTTGGGGCGAAGAAGTGGAGAAACACCAAAGGCCATCCGGTTCGGGGGTCGAGCGCCCCGCCGAGAAACTGCTCACGCGACTTACTGCCGATGCCTGGCCCCGACGCTCCCGGGTCAAACCGACTGCCAGGGATGGGTCGCCCGCCTCGCGGCGGCAATCCAGGAGAG
>JAYVYS010000612.1:0-7524 GCA_043784005.1 Isosphaeraceae bacterium | reverse complement strand
GCCCATCCGCTTTTACAGAGGATGATGCCGCCTCGTGGACCTCTTAGTGTCTTGTGCGTGGTCGTCGTCACGAAATCCGCGAGCGGAACCGGGCTGGGGTGCGCACCTCCGGCGACAAGCCCGGCGATATGCGCCATGTCTACAAAGAGAATCGCGCCGACTTCCTTCGCGATCTCGGCGAACTTCTCAAAGTCGAGCGTTCGAGGGTAGGCGCTCGCTCCCGCGAGGATCAACTTCGGCTTCTCGGCGCGGGCGGTCTCGGCGAGCTTGGCGTAATCGATCATCTCGGTCTTGGGGTCCACTCCGTAGCCAATCGTCGGATACCAGCGGCCCGAGTAATTCAGTTTCATTCCATGTGTGAGGTGGCCACCTTGGGCCAGGTCCATCGCAAGCACTTTATCGCCGATTTCGAGGCACGCGTAATACACGGCCTGGTTCGCCGAGGCGCCCGAATGAGGCTGGACGTTCACATGCTCGGCCCCGAGCAGGGCCTTGGCCCGATCGATGGCGAGTTGCTCGGCCTGATCGACGAACTCGCAACCGCCGTAATAGCGTTTGCCAGGCAAACCTTCGGCATACTTGTTGGTGAGAACCGATCCCACGGCTTCCATCACCGCGGCACTCGTGTAGTTTTCCGAGGCGATCAATTCGAGTTCGTCACGCTGGCGCTGTTCTTCAGAGCGAATCGCCTCGAAGATTTGCGGGTCGCTGTCTCGTAGGAAGCTCATGAAATCTCTCGTGGTTCAACAAGGCGATGAGCGTCGGCAAAGCCACGCGGGCGTTGCGTCAACGAGGAAACCATTGCCAACGGTAGTACAAACGTTGTGTTAATGAGTCGGGGTCGACCCGACCACTTGCCTGGATCGATGTTGCCTGCCGGCCACCGTCCGCGAGACAGACGACACTGGGTGCCCGCGCCTCGAAGCGCAAGCGTGATGGCTGTTGACCTTCCAGGTCCCAAACGATCATCGATGGGTTCGCATCTCGCAATTCCCCCGATGTTCGATGGACGAAATAGGTTGCCGCAAGCGCCTCGATCACTCCCCGACTCCGAACGGCCACGTCCACCGCGATGGAGATTCCGGGATTCTCGAATTCAAACGTGAAGACCCCAGAACAATGATGAGCACCCCACTGTCCGACCAACAATGCCTGTACACCGCCTCCGCCTTCCTGATGGCTGAATTGCTGATAAGCGGGGCTGATCAGCCGGGCGGGATCGTCGCGTTCCGGATCCATCTCCAGGGAAGACGCCAGGAGTCGATCCTCAAACGAGAGTGCGTGCGACCACCGAAGACCGTCCCAGGTAAATGCCAGCCGGAACGGCCCCGCACCCATCGCATACCCTTTATCGGTCTCCTCAATCCCGACCATCGTCGAAAACGCCCTCAAGAAACCCGGACGCATTGGCTGATGGGTACCGCGAGTTCTTATTCGAACCCGTGCATTCTGACGCGGCGTCGGCGCACGGGTGCGAATGCGAACCCGTGGCACCCTAAAGTTTCTTTTTCCGCCTTGAATCCGTGAGGAGTGCGATTACCGTTCCGCCCCAAGTTTCCATCGCAGATACGACTCGATAAAACCGTTCAGGCCACCATCGAGCACGGCCCGAGGGTTTCCCACTTCGTGCGATGTCCGCATGTCCTTGACCAATTGATACGGCTGAAGCACGTACGACCGGATCTGGTTGCCGAAGCTGATTTCGCCCTTCTCGTCGTACTTTTTGGCGTAATCGGCCTCGCGTTTCTCTTCTTCGAGCCGGACCAACTTGGCCTTTAAAAGGGCATAAGCGTTGGCATCATTCTTGTGCTGCGATCGCTCGCTTCGAGACTCCGCCGCCACGCCCGTCGGCAAGTGAGTATACCGCACTCCCGACTCGGTTTTGTTCTGGTGCTGTCCACCAGGACCGCCCGATCGGAACACGTCGCGCTTGAGGTCATCGTCTTTAAGGACGATATCGATGGTGTCGTCGACTTCCGGCAGAATGTCAACCGAGGCGAACGAGGTCTGACGTCTCCCCGCGGAGTCGTAAGGACTGATCCGAACGAGGCGATGAACGCCAGCTTCCCCTTTGAGGTAACCGTAAGCGTATTCGCCTTTAATATGAATGGTGGCCTCTTGAATTCCCGCGGCGCCGCCTTCTTCACGATCCGTGATCTGGGACGTGAAACCGCGGGTTTCCGCCCACATCAGGTACATCCGCAAAATCATTTCGGCCCAGTCGCAGGCTTCGGTACCCCCTGCGCCTGCATGGATGGTCATCAACGCGTTGCAGTGGTCGTTCGGGCCGCTCAGCATCGAGCGCAGCTCGAAGCCTTCGAAGTCGGCAAGGGCCTTGTTATTTACAACGCGAATCTCGTCATCAAGCGAATCGTCTCCCATCTCGTCGGCGAGTTCGATCAACGCGACGAGTTCCTCCGCCTGTTTGCCTAGTTCCTCAAAGGGCTTCAAGACGGCGTTGAGCGTCTTCATTTCGTGGATGACGGCTTTGGCTTTCTCCCCATCATTCCAGAAGCTCGCGCCATTCATCTCGGCTGCGAGTTCGGAACATCGTTCTAATTTATGACCCAAGTCAAAGAGAGTCTCGTAAATGGACAATCTTTTCGATCACACTCTTGGCGCTGCGTTTAAGCTCTGTGTCCACAGCCGAGATCCCCCGCGAAAGTTGCGTTGTGATAACATCCCGAGAAGCAACCTTTGAGTCACTTCCAATGGAAACATTACTCTACACGCTAAGCGTGTCTGACGACCAGATGAACCCTTGAAACCCGCCAAGCCCATGAGTGAAAGCCCCAAGCCTGTCGGCCGTCTCGCCCCGTCGCCGACGGGCGGGCTTCATCTCGGCCATGCCCGCACGTTTTTGGCTGCCTGGCTGTCAGCGCGCTCCCGAGGCGGGCGCATCGTCCTTCGAATTGAGGACCTCGACGCCTCGCGCGTTCGCCCTGAGGCAATCCAGGGGATGATTGAAGACTTGCATTGGTTGGGGCTCGACTGGGACGAAGGTCCCGAGCTGGTCGGTCCCGCCGGTCCTTACATCCAATCCCAACGCCTATCGTATTACGAGCAATCGCTCGCGCAACTCAAAGTTCAAGAATACGTTTACCCCTGCACTTGCACGAGGGCGGAGATCGCGCGGGCAGCTTCCGCACCCCACGCCGATGAGGAAGGCCCGACCTATCCTGGAACCTGTTCGGGACGATCCGCCCACGATGAGTCGGCCCTCGGTGGTCAACCGTTCATTTGGCGATTTCGGGTCCCGGCAGGCGTCATCGCGTGGGACGACCTGTTTCTTGGTCGTGTCGAACTCGATCCGTCGAAGGTCGGCGGGGATTTCGTCGTGGCGAGGAACGGCCTTGGCCCGGCTTATCAGCTTGCCGTGGTGGTCGACGACGCATCCATGGGCGTCACTGAAGTGATTCGTGGTGAGGATCTCGTACCGAGCACGCCTCGACAAATCTTGCTCTATCGCGCACTCGGTCGCCCGATCCCGACGTTCGGGCACCTCTCCTTGGTCGTCGATCAACAAGGCCGTCGGCTTGCCAAACGCGACCAGTCCATCAAGCTCTCAACCCTACGGGAACAAGGAATCGATCCTCGACGAATTGTCGGGAGCCTCGCGGTTTCGTTGGGAATGGCGAAACAAATCGAGTTGAGCAAACCGTCAGATTGGATCTCACTTTACGACGTAAGGAAGGTGCCGACGACACCCAACTTCGTCGAGATCTAATCCCTTGAAAGAGATTCGAAAGGTTTCTATAAAATTCTTGAATTTTCGATCGACCATGGACAAAGCGCAATCGGCGGAATAATCAGTCGGCAACGACCGAGCCGAACTTGGCCTTGAGTCAGGCCTTCATTTGCGTTCGAGTTCGAAAAGGACATTTGTCTCACCTTCCTTTTCGAACGGTTCGAATTTGGTCGGTCTCATTTTCGGGCTATAACATATACGAAGGCGATCCCCTTTTATTTCGTAGATCCCGCTGTATTCCATTTCACCAGCCTTCAACTCGATCGTGCGTGGTGATTTGGTCGGATCTAGTTTAAAGGTAATACCATGGGCAGCCCGGTTGCCGTTCCACGTGATGAAAAACTGCTCGCCTTCGAAATCCATTCGATTTTGACCCCCGGCACTCTTTGTCTCATTGTCGCCTACTCGGCAAGATTTGATTACCCAGGTTCCCAGCATGCGTTCCTGATCCGGGGTGACATCTTGCTGACAAACCCCTGCCCTCGCGAGGAGGAGCGTTAGAGCCATAATGTAAACGCTCATGATTAGCCCCTGGGCCTGCAATGGCCTTGGTACAAGGAAATGCCGCCGGCGATGTTTGGCCGCGACCGGTGATTTTCCTGAACTCCAATGGACAGAACTTCTTGACGCTTACGGTTACTCAAATACTAATCAAGTCTATTCACAACTTTGGAGAGTTTGGAATGAGTCCGTCCATACGCGAAATAGATCACCATGCCGATCATGAGCCAAACGAAGAGGCGAATCCAGGTATCTTTACCCAATGACAGCATCAAGCCGCCGTTGATAAGGATTCCTAGTGTGGCCACGACAGGCAACGCGGGGGTTCGGAACGGGCGTTTCAGTTCCGGGCTGGTGTAACGCAAGATCCAGACCGCCGCGCACACGATCAGGAAGGCGAAGAGTGTTCCGATGCTCACAAGTTCCGCGAGGAATCCAAGAGGTGCCACAGAGGCGGCGAGCGCGACCACGAAACCAACGAGGATTGTGGATTTCCAGGGGGTGCGGAAGCGCGAATGAATCGCGCCGAAGAACGATTCGGGGAGGAGGCCGTCGCGTGACATCGCGAGCAAGATTCGGGGCTGACTGAGGGTTCCGACCAGAAGCGAACTCGTCACCCCGGCGAGAATTCCGACCGTGATCAGGCCGGTCGCGAAGTTCATTTCATGGCGGCGGAATGCGGCGGTGAGCGGGGCGAGGACGTCGATCTGGCCGTAGGGCACCATCCCGGTCAACACGGCGGCGACCGCCACATAGAGCACGGTGCAAATCAAAAGCGAGCCGATGATCCCGGTGGCGAGGTCGCGCTGGGGGTCGCGCGCTTCCTCGGCGTGAGTCGAGATCGAGTCGAATCCGATGTAAGCGAAGAAAATTCGTGCTGCGCCCTCGGCCACGCCCTTCCAGCCGTTATCTTTGTGCAAAAAGGGCCGCCAGTTCGCGGGATCGATACACGTGACGCCGACGCCGATAATCGTCAGGATAACGCCGATATTCAAGATCACCATCGCCGTATTGAAACTCGCGCTCTCGCGAACACCCAACACCAAAACAATCGTGATCGCCAAGGTGATAAAGACCGCGGGCAGGTTGCACCAGGCTTGCACCGTCTGTCCCGAGGAGAGGGTGACCATCTTGGCGACGAATTCACCCTTGTCGAAGTGATAGTCCCAGGGGGTCGAGAGAAACCTCGGATCGAAGTGGATTCCGAGTATGTTATCCATCAGCTCGATGAAGTAATTCGACCAGCCGTTCGCGACCGCCGCCGAGCCGATCGCATATTCGAGGATCAGGTCCCAACCAATAATCCAGGCGATCAATTCACCGAGTGTCGCATAGGCATAAGTGTAGGCACTTCCCGCGACCGGAACCATACTCGCCAACTCGGAATAGCAGAGAGCGGCGAACCCGCAGCCGATCCCCGCGAGCAGGAACGAGAGCATCAACGAAGGGCCGGCGTAATTGTGCGCGGCCTCTCCGGTCAGGACATAGATTCCGGTGCCGATCGTGGCACCGACGCCAAGCGACGTGAGGGCGACCGGCCCGAGCACGCGGTGAAGCCGTTCTCCTCCGTCCATTTCCCGCAAGAGCGTTGAGATGGGCTTGCGAGCGAAGAAACGGGAAAAGTGGAGGGGCATCCGAGATCGTCCTTGGTCGGGTTCGGCGGTGCGGAGGACTATCGGTTTGGGCTAGAATCGCGACCCGGCTCTCTGATTTCTCAAACTACGACGTCGCGTGTCGGATCATTTTGATGTTCTTCGAGGGTGTCGTCGGAGAGTTCTTTTTTGAGTTCATCGGCGGTTTCGGTCAAGGCGCGAATTTGTTTAATATTAGCGAGATAGACCAGTACACTCACCAGTCCTCCCGCATACATCAACACGCGAAATCCCATCATGGCAAGCGCACCGCCGGGATGGTCGACCATTTTGAAGAGCTGGGCACCTACCTGTTCGCTGAGGCCAAGCGCTCCGAACGGCAAAGGAACGGCGGTGGTGAAGAGCGTGAGCGGGACAATTAAGAGATGTTGCCCAAAACCGGGAACAAGCGATGGAAAGATCGCCCGGCTGACGATGTAAAAGGCGACCACGAACAGACAGTGTATCCCCGAAGATGCGACGAGAACTCCGGCGACGAGATCGAGGCGACGACGATATGTCTCCGACATGACCCTCAGTTCGCGGAGTATGCCTGCGATTCTGCCGTGTCCTTCTAACAAGGCCGGAAAATTCCTCGTGAGCGACTGATTAAAGATGGCGAAGAGAACTAGCAATCCCGCCGCGACCGCCGCCCAGACGATCCCGATCAGGAGCCGAACCTGCGGGACTGCCATCGGCCAGGCAAAGAGACCCGCGACCCCCGCGAGGACGAAAAGGCCGAGCAGGCCGAGGATACGGTCGATGACCATCGAAGCCACGGCCTGCGTGCGATTGATGTCCATTCGCACGAGGTACGCGGCCTTGATGAAGTCGCCTCCGACCGCGCCCGGAATCACGAGATTGAATACGTTGCCGATGAAGCCGAGCCGGAACGCGGCACCCAGAGTGAATCGGGGTTCGACAACCTTGACCAGGAGGTACCAGCGGCTAAACGTCAGCACGAGCGCGAGCACATAAACGAGAAACGCCACCGCGAAATAACGGGGATCGACCCCCTGCTCAAGAACCTCGCCAATCTTTGTGCGGTTCTGCCAGATTGTGAAACCGAGCAGCCCCAGCGCACAGCCCACGAGGACCGCGTTGATAAGCAGGCTGCGAAGGGGATTTTTCTTGGGTTTCGACATCGAGCCGGAATCCTTGGACGTTCGGAGTGGGAAGAGTCTGTTCAGAGAACGCCCTTGGTGGAGGGAACGCCCGGGTTTCGCGGGTCGAGCTCCGAGGCCGAACGCAACGCGCGGGCCAAGCCTTTAAAGATCGCCTCGCTGACGTGATGCGTGTTTCGACCGTAATGTAATAGCACGTGCAAGTTCAGCCGACCTTGATCAGTGAACGCCTGCCAGAAATCGGCCACCAATTCACTGTCAAAATCGCCTATCCTCGGCGTGGGCATCGGAGCGTTCCAGACCCAATGCGATCTTCCCCCCAGATCCACCGCACAAGTGACCAGCGTCTCGTCCATCGGCAGGATCGAATGTCCATAACGCCGGATTCCCGACCGATCACCCAAGGCGCGATCAAATGCCTGCCCAAGGCAAATCCCGATGTCCTCGGTCGTGTGGTGGGCGTCGACATGAAGGTCTCCCGAACATTCGACCGATAGGTCCATCAACGAATGCCGTGAAA
>JAYVYS010000611.1:0-12280 GCA_043784005.1 Isosphaeraceae bacterium | reverse complement strand
AATCCACCTTTAGAGGACGGGCGAAAGCGTCCAGGATGTCATTCTCAGTCAGTAATACTCAGGCAATTTCTCTCTCAAAGCTCTTCCGCATAGGCGTCATCGACGGGCGAATACCCGAGTTTTTCCGCAGCGGCGGCGATGTCCCAGCGCATTCCGACGTTATGAGACATCCCGTTCGCGACCAGAAACAACTCATCACCGAGTTCGGCCTCAATGGCACGTTCGAAAAGCCGAACAAGGTCGGTATTCGAGAGCCAAAGTGATCGACTCCAATCGTCCGGCAAAGAATCGGGGATATTCTCGCCCGTCTGGTTCCATCCGAGCCGAAGTGCGATAAACGTGATGTCGAACGATCTGGAGAGGCTTCGGCCAAGTCGCTCACCCATGAGCTTTGTCGCGCCGTAGGGTCCGTCCGGCTTCGGAGGGAGCGCTTCAGTGATCTTCATATCCAGCGCGCGATAGCCACCCATGACGTGATTTGAGCTGGCGAAAATCACTCGCTCAACGCCCGCCAATGCACAGGCCTGGAAAACGTTACTCATGGCGTCGAGGTTGGGCCCTTCCAGTTCCTCCCAGGTCGCGAATTCATCCGGGTTGCCCGCAAGATGAATCACCGTGTCAACCCCATGGAAGGACTCGATCCAACTCTGCTCAAGTTCGGTCAGGTCCGCCAGGATAATATCAGGCTCGGTTGGGTCGGGCCGGTGATCAATTAAGACCAGGTCATAAACCTCTTCCCAGGCCTTTCGCAATTTCTGTCCAATATTTCCCGAGGCTCCCGTGATGAGCACGGTTCGAACGCCATCATCGTCTTCGTCAAACTCGGGACTGTCGTCGTCGAACTCGTCATCCTCGCTCTCGTTCACATCGTCGTTCTCATCAAGGCTGATGACTTCGAGCCGATTGGAAGTAGGGACGGGTGGAATGGACTCTTCAGGGCGAGCCGAATCGGCAGGGATCGGCGAAACGTCCTTGTCGCCCTCGGCGTCGTCTTTGATCTCGTCGGGGCGCATGCGACTGTCCCTTCGAAAGGCTGGCGTTACGATCTTCTTGAGGAACGGGCAAACCCGAAGCGACCTCAAGACGGTCTCAACCGCGGCGGTGAACGGAGTTTTCATCGGACCTCATCACGGGAACCCCCCAAGATACTCACCGAGTGCGGGGAATGCCAGACAGTTTGAGGCTTTATCGACTTCATCCCGCCGCGTTCAAGACCTTATCAACAGCCTGCAAAAAGAAGAACTCGCCCCACATCACCGACTCATCCATACCCAGTTTTTTATGGAAGTGATAGACGCCTCTCTTGAGCACCCCTTCCCATCCCGGGGTTGACCAGGCCATGAATTCGTCGGTCAGTAGCGCATCAAGGATATTGAGACAAGCGTTACGATATTTGGCCGAGGCCGAGGGGTCGATCTTCTCGACGAGTCCCGCGAGTTGCCACAAACCCGACGCCGCGATCGCCCCCGCCGAACTATCGGGGATTCGGTCCGCTCCTTGGGGGACGTCAAAATCCCAAGGAGGAATAAACGAGTCGGGCAGGCGAGCGATGAAATGATCGGCGTTGCGCCGGGCGACGGCGAGGTCGATCGCGTCGTTCGTGTAGGCGTAAACCGTCCCATAACCATAGAGTGACCAAGCGATGCCCCGAGTCCAATCCGAATCGGGACGAAGCCCTTGATGGGTGGTCTCGCGAAGGAACTCTCCCGTCTCAACGTTGAAGATTCCTTCATGAGCGGTGCCTCCATCCGAGCGGACGATCGTCCGTTCGGTGGTCCGGCAGTGCTCAACGGCGAGCTGATAAAGCGCCACGTCACCCGTCTCTCGGGCGGCGTAAAAAATGATCGGAACATTCATCATGATGTCGATGAACAGGCTCTCCGGGCTCACAAACGACCTCAGATATTTCCCCTTGGCATTGAACCGCATCGCGAGCGTTCGCCCGGCCTGGATCAAGACCTGACGCAAAGGCTCGTCGCCCGACCATTCGTACCAGGGCAGATACGTATTCAGGAAGATGAACCCGAGGTCATGCACAGCGCGGTCGTGTTGCTTGTGCTCGATGAGCCTGGAGTAATGTTCGGCAAGCGCCCGCCATTCCGGGTCGCCGGTTCGCCTGGCGATGAGCCACATCATCCCGGCATGAAACCCGGCGCACCAGTCGGTCCAAAGCTCACCCGAGTGCTTCCACTTACCGCCCACGCTGTACATCGGAAAGAAATCCGGTGTCCGCCGGGTGGTCGCTTTGACCTGTCGGGCAGCGAAATCGTACGCTCGTTCGAGACGAGGGCGAAGGTCGACTGGTTTCATCGGGCGTGGTTGGGCCAATTGAGGTACTCCAGTCGCTCAGTAAACAAATCGACGCAAGCTAAATCTCGGATCGGTCATTCTGTCGAGTCAGCCGTTGCGTCACAACTTTCTCAAGACCCGGTTCCAGAACCCATTCAAAATCCTCATCGGCCCGAGGTCGGAGATCCTGCTCGACGTCCGGATTTCAGGAACATTAGAGTAGCCGGCGGGTTAACCTTGATGTTTCGTTTCAATCTCCAGCGGCTACAACGACAAGACTCTGTGTCGGTCTGTGCCACGATCACGAATTGGGCCGTGAGAGAGTCATGGGAACTTACCGTCCCCGTCCTGACCAGTGTCCCCGTCTGTAGAACGTTTCCGTCGTCCAAATCGAATCTAACGAAATCACGAGGGTCTTTTTTGAGCGCGGTATCATGGACCTTGAAGCTCACACCACCATACTCCTGATGTCCATCTTGTGAAAAATGAATCGATACATCCTCCGATCTGTTCCAATCGAAGGGTGAGAAGGCAAGACCTAGCTTCAACTCCGCCGATGAGGACACGCGACTCAAACGCGACCAATAAACTCCAGCTTTCGTATCGAGAATCAGAGCCGCCAAAAAAGGAGCATCTCCAACGAGTCTGCACTCCCAGGAATATTCCGTATGAGGGATGTATCTCGGAGGGTCCGTCGTGACGATCTTGGGAATCCAGCGACAATTAAAAACGCGAACAGGTGAATGAGCGAGGCCATCAAACACGATCGGCTCAGAGAGGAGTTTGGTCATACGTTTGGTCACTCATCATCTACGAGTCGACTCAATTCTCAAATCAAAAGCTTTCTCCGCCACGCGCCTTTGTTCGGTACGATCGTTCTCGCATCACCCGTCCGATGCCGTTCCCAGAAACCACATTCGCAGACCCCATCCTGGTCGTCTTGATCGATTCTTATTCTGTTCCGTACACTCTGTGAGACAGAGACGACTCGGGGATGCTCAGGCTCGACTCGCAAGGCCACGGAGAATCGCGGATGTCCCAGTTAACCAACGCTTCGGAGACCAACCCCTTGAGGCAGAACTTGCCGCGAGCGCGCGTCCCCGAGCCTTGCGCCATTGTCCTCTTCGGGGCCACCGGAGATCTCGCCCACCGCAAGCTTGTCCCAGCGTTGTACCACCTTGCTCAAGGCGGGAACATGCCGAGCGAGTATGCCATTGTCGGCTTCGCCCGTCGCGATTGGACCGACGACCAGCTTCGTGACGACCTCTCCTCAATGCTCAGGGACACCGGCGACTCAGACTTCGAGCATCTGTGGCCAGAGTTCGCCAAGCATATCGTCTTCTCACCCGGCAACTTTGACGATCCCAAAGGCTATCAGGCTCTCAAGACCAAGCTCGACGAACTCGACAAGTCTCACGGCACGCGAGGAAATCGCCTCTACTACCTTGCGGTTTCGCCCGAGTTTTTCTCGACGATCATCGAACAGCTTGGCCACAACGGCCTGATTTACCCGGGCCAGCAGGGTTCGCCTTGGAGCCGGGTTGTCATCGAAAAGCCGTTCGGTCACGACCTCGCCAGCGCCCATGCGTTGAACCTCGACGTCTCGCGTGTCCTAGCCGAGAATCAGGTCTACCGCATCGACCACTACCTTGGCAAGGAGACGGTCCAGAACATCCTGGCCTTACGGTTTGGGAATTCGATTTTCGAGCCGCTCTGGAACCGTCGCCATATTGCCTCGGTACAGATCACGGTAGCCGAGGAAGTCGGCATGTCGGGAGGCCGAGGTGTGTATTACGATACCGCCGGCGCGATCCGCGACATGGTTCAGAACCACATGATGCAGCTCCTTTGCCTTGTCGCAATGGAGCCGCCCGTCACCCTCGACGCCGACGCGGTCCGCAACGAAAAGCTCAAGGTACTTCAGGCCCTTCCGATCTGGAAGCCTGAGGATGTCGCCAAAAATGTGGTTCGAGGCCAGTACAAGGCGGGCTCAATCGAGGGAAAGGAAGTCCCCGGCTATTTGCAGGAAAAAGGGGTCAAGCCCGACTCAAAAACCGCACCCTACGTTGCGATGCGACTGCATCTAAACACCTGGAGGTGGTCTGGCGTGCCCTTTTTCCTGCGAACCGGGAAACGCTTGCCGAAGCGAGCGACGGAGATCGCCATTCAGTTTCACAAGCCCCCCACCGCCCTGTTCGAGCCGGAGCTTGATGGTAACACTGGAGGCGCGAATCAGCTTGTTTTGCGGATACAGCCGAATGAAGGGGCCAGCCTGGCATTTGAGGCGAAGATCCCCGGGTCTCGTAGACGATTGCAGGAGGTCCGGATGGATTTTCGATATGGAACCGCGTTCGCCGTACCGCCGCCAGAAGCCTACGAACGGCTCCTGCTCGACGTCATGCTCGGCGACCCGACGCTCTTTACCCGAACCGACGAAGTGGAGAGCGCCTGGAAGTTCATCAGCACAATCCTCGACGCCTGGGTACTTCCCGAGGCGACCCCCCCCGTCGACTACCCGGCCGGAACCTGGGGGCCGCCGGAATCCGACGCGCTCATCTCCCGCGACGGCATGACCTGGCGACGCCTGTAGGATGTGAAGAAAGAAATTCATCCGCAGATCATCGCAGATGAATTAAGCTCCAAAACCGGGATATTTTAGCTCATATTTTCTTATTTCATCTGCGTCATCTGCGGATGAATTCTTTCCGGTCAACCACCGAGGAACTGACAATGTCCACCGTCACATCCGACGACTTCCTGAGCGGTCAGGGCGTGCCGGTCGAATTGAATCAGATCGACACGGAGTTGACGCGACTCTGGGGACCCGCCGCCGAACAGGTTGGTGGGCCGGATCAGGCGAACCCGAACGTCACTCGAATCGCGCTGGCGAATCTCGTCGTCCTTGGCTACCAAGAGGACGCCGCGCGTCTTCTTCCGGCGATCGAAGCCGTCGCCGCGCAATACCCGAGTCGCACGATCGTTCTGCGGAGAAACGATGATCTCGCTCGGGAGATCCGTGCCGAGATTTCCGCGCTCTGCCACCTTCCCGCGCCGGGGTTGCCGCAGGTTTGTTCCGAGCGAATCGTGCTTCACGCCGGTCCAAACGCAGTCGACTTGTTGCCGGGGGCGGTCCGGCCGGTCCTCGAAGCCGAGTTGCCGTTCGTGCTCTGGTGGACCCACGATCCGCGTAGAGACGAAGCCCTTTTTCGCGACCTCGCGGACGAATGCACACGATTGATTCTGGACCTTCCCGACCCCGGTGCCGACCTCGAAGCCTTGCGGTTGGGGCTCGATCCCAAAATCTGTGCTTACAGCCGCGATGCCTCGTGGTTCGGTGTGACTCGCTGGCGCGAACTCATCGCGCAGTTCTTCGATCCGCCCGGTCATCAGCAAACGTTGAAGCGAATTAACTCCCTGAAAATCGAGGCTGTCGCGGCGAGCGACGAGAAACCCCCGCGATTGGCCGTCTGGCTCGCGGCCTGGCTCGCGGGTCAGCTCCAATGGACCCCACTTGGCCGTCCGGAGCGGTCCGCGGGCGCTCTCAAAGCGCGCTTCCAATCCGCGACAGGTGACGTCTCGGTAAAGATTCTCACTCAAGCCGATCTCGCCCAGAGCACCCCCAGGCTCCTTTCAACGGTCCTCACGACCCGTGCGGGAGGGCCTTGTGGCGCGGAGTCATTCGCCCTTCGCAGGGCGGCCAATCTCTACCCCGAAGTCCGGGTCGAGATCGATTCGACCGCATATTGCACACTTCCAAGAACGGTTCTCGCTCCGGTTCTCGACCCGGCCCATCGCGTCTCCGCCGCATTGGAATCTTCCCGAAACGATCCGCCGTTTCAGAACGCTTTGCCGCACGCGCTATGGCTACTGGGAGCGTGAAATCGCCGCTCGGCGACCATCTATCTCCCCCGTCAATCATCATCGCAAGTCAGTCGCTCGCGATTCTGTCAGGTTTCCAAAAAAGGAACATAGCGGCGGAAATGCTGCGTGAGCGCGTCGGCCAGGACTATCGGCTCAGTAAAAACCTCTTCTGGGCCGGTCGTGAGCGCAAACGAAAGGGCCTCTTGACCGAGGTTCACGCGAAGGATGCCAAGCGGCACGGCCCGCTGTCTCGGGATTGGCTGGCCGGTGACCACGGTTTGGAGCACTGCGTCGTCGCTCGGCCCGATCGGTTCGGGGGTAAGCACCACCACCGTGAGACCGAGAGCAAGTCCCTCGGTCCGTCGTCCCTTTCCAAACGGGGGGAATCGTCCATTCACGGCCATCGCGACCCGGTTTAGAAACGTCGCGTAGTCGTCCGTGGATAGGCCGATATCGATGGGCTGCCTTGCCACCGCGACCACGCTCAAACCCTTCCCGAACCAGGGCATCCAGTGCAATTTCACGCCGCGACGATAATAGCTCAGAACATCCAGCGGCGGCTGACGAAACTCCTCACCCGCCTCCGGTGAAGAGCCGAGGGCCGCGAGAGATGGGCCGATGATCTCAAAAAATGCCTCCTCGGTCATGGAATTTCGCGGCCCCTGTTACAATCCTGACAACTCGTGTCGGAGACGAGAATGCGAACGGACTCGATTCTCGCGGCGTTGATATCCACGACCTCGGGAGCGAATCGACGTGACGGACGATGACCTAAAGTTTTCCACGCAAGACGCTAAATCCGCGTCGGCTTCACGCATGAGCCTTGCCATCATAACTCACCCCGGCCAGGCCAATGCCTTCGGAACGTTGCACGGTGGGGTCATCCTTCGCCTGGCGGATGAATGTGGCGCGATCGTGTCGTTGAGGCACGCGGGAGGCGGTCGGATTACCACCGCCGCTCTTGACTCCATGATTTTCCTGGGTCCCGTCTACCCGGGAGAGCGCGTCGAACTCGATGCCGAGGTCACATTCGTCGGTCGATCGTCGATCGAGACCAGGATCACGGTCTACGCCGAACCGCTCGCGAAGGCGGAACGTCGCAAGGTCGGAGAAGGCTACGGGCTGTATGTGGCGCTTGATGACCAGGGAAGGCCTCGAACGGTCCCACCTCTCCCTCCCGCGGAAGTAAGCGAGGCCGCCAAGGCCCGACAGGCCGTTCGCCTCGCTCGAAGAAATGAAGCGACGAGAATCAATTGATCCGCGGATGAAATGAGATGGGGATAAGGTAAGAAGACACCGCTCCCACCGACCGGTTCAAATCACGACTCGGCTTACTCTGATCACTCGATCTTGACGATCCCGATTCGATGATCTTCATCTGATTTTATCTGCGTCTTTTGCGGTTAAGTCTTTTCCTCTCTTCAATCCCGAGGCGGCTGATACTCCATTTGCGGCACCGAAACCGGCTCAAACTTAGGGGCGGACGGCTCGACGTAATCGCTTCCGCTCGACCGCACCCGGTCATCGTGGCGGCGAGTCGACGTCGTGGATGGGTTGCCGAGAGATGACAGGTCGAGTTCTTCCTCGATTCCGCGGAGGCCTTTTTTGAACTCGATAATTCCCTTTCCGAGCGAGCGGCCGACTTCAGGGAGGCGGCTTCCGAAAAGCAAGACAGCCACGCCCATCACCACGATCATTTCCGGAAGACCGAGTTGCGGTAGCATTGTGTGAACTCCACTCAAGGACGGTTTGGAGTGAAAATGTCGGCTCCCCTCAACGGGGCGACCTGGAGTTTCAAGGAGTAGGCGAACCGGGCTTCTTTTCGGCGGTGACGGCGGTATCGATATCGTCTTCGACCCCCGAGACGCCCTTCTTGAACTCGGTCACGCTCTTACCGAGCGAACGCATGACACTGGGAAGGCGATTTCCGAAGATCAAGAGCGCGACGAACGCGACGATCATCAACTCGGGTCCGCCCAGGTTTGGCAGGAAGGCAAAGGGCACCATCGGTCAGACTCCTCAAAGGCAGTGACACGGGCAAAGTCGACACGTCGAGCGTTCTCGACCGAAATCGGTCATCCAGAATGAGCTTTGATCAAAATCCGTGCGCGGAGGACTGTATTAGCACGCGGGTGGCGACACGGGCCCTTTCGGGAATTTCATGCTTTTGGGAAGGCGATTGTTGAAGATCAGCAGCGAGACCGTCGCGACAATCATCAACTCCAGCCGGTCCAGGTTTGGTAGGAGAGCGATGGATAGCACCGGTCAGGCTCCTCGAATAAACCAACACTGGTAAAGCCGACACGTCGAGCGTGATCGCCGTCAAAATCCGTGCGCGGCGGAATGCATCACCACGCGGGTGGCGACCCAGGCCGCGACCGCCGCGGCGATCATGATCACCATCGCCCAGAACCATCGGCCTTGCGGGAGGCGTTTTGGTGCGGGTCTCGCTCTTCCCTTGTCTGAAACTCGCGCCGGGCGCGTTCCCTCGGGGATACGTACCAGATTGAGCCAAGGGCCGAGGGTCTTCCCATACTTCGTCGCCATCAGCAGGCTCGACCCGGAGCGGCCATACAGCGCCAGCGCGACGGCCGCGACGATCAGGATTTCCTTCAACCCCGGAACCAGAAACCCGAGCAAAACCGTCGCCGACGCCCCGTTCAATTCCCTGACCTCCCATCCGAAAGATTCGCGCCGACCCGATGATACCGCCCACGGAGGTAGTACCCTGGCAACACGATCGACGCGTCAGCCAACGCGGCGACTCGCGAATACGGTCAGCGCACGAAAACATGAGGAAGGGAATCCCGCTCGGCGGGGTGCCGACAGATCGGCGCCAACCGGGGCCTGAGCGTCTCGACAGGGACGACGCGTGGTGGGTGGACATTAACCATCGTAACGTGGGGACCCCGGCTGTCAAACAAAATCCCGCGAAGGACGATGTTGAAAATCCCGCGCCTCACTCTTTTTCCGTCTTCGGAGGTCCCTCATACTCCCAATCGAACGTCGCGGTGAAAGGCTCCCACCATGAGGCAACCCCTGTCATGGGGTCCGAGTGACGTCCAAGCCCACCGGCGGAAGGGGGTTGAATGACGTACGAGAGGGTGAAATCCCCCGCCTTGTGCATCGCGACACTCGCGCCATAATGGAGGCCGTCGGAAGCGATCATCGGAAGGAGTTCGCCTTTCTGAATCGCGTTCCCTCCTTTCACCGGCTTGATTTCATATGCGATTTTCAAATAGGGAACAAACTCGCCAAGCGCGAAACCTTGCGGGTTTCCCTCTGTCGCCTTGACGTCGGCTTCAAGGTGAATGATGTCGGAGCCCACCATGGTCATCCCGTCCATCGCGATCGGCGGGAGCCAGACCGCCGCGACGCGGATCGCGTTTTTCTTTACCTCTTCACCGATCGGATATTCGCGAAAGTCCCCCTTCGGATGTGGCCTTATTGTGGCGACCGAAGGTGTCTCCAACGTCTTCTCAATACTCTTCGACCGATCGACCGGAGAAATCTGCTCTACGGTGTAACGATTCGGAACCGGCGAGAGGTTGAGATTCATGAGCAGAATTCCACCCACACCCGCCACGATCAAGATTGTGATCAAAGGGCCGGCGAGCCGCTTCATGTTTGGTAAGCTCCCGTGCTTTCAACCTACGACGCATGCAGGTTCGGAAAGGACCGAAACGCTCGGATTTCTTCCATCATCCAACACCGTGTGCGCAATGAATATCATCCGCGAAAATCGGAGAGCCGTCCTCTGATTCACACCCCAACCTTCATCCCAGGCTTTACTGCGGAGACCTGTTGCTTGGTTTCGCCGTTTTCCCCAGAGAGAATCACGACAAGTGCCAGCATCGCGCCGGCGAGCAATAACGCCTGGACCGAGAGTGCCTGCACGTTCGGATAGACTCCAATGGCTGGCAAGCCGCTTCCGAGCAAGGCCAGTGGTGTCGACTTCAAGATCCCCGATGACTGAAGCTCGAACACTCCATTGCCAGCGAAGACCACCGCCATTGTGAACAAGAGCCCGCCCGTCACCTGGAAGAACGGGCGAAGGGGAAGGCGAAGACTCGTCGTCTTGATCAGGTAGGCGATCCCGGCGAGCAATATCAAGCCGACGCCAAGGCCCGTCGCGAGCCCCGTCAGGCCCGCTTTGGCTCCCGCCTGGCTACCGATCATCGCCTGATACATCAACGCGGTCTCCGCCCCTTCGCGATACACCGCCAGGAAAGCCGTCGCGGCAAGGGCGAGAAAACCTTTGTGACCGGTCTCCGATCCCCTTGCGGCCTGTCGCTTGAGAAAGCTCATCCAACGCTTCGATTCGGCCTGCGAGATCAACCAATAGCTGACGTAAAACAGCACGCCGGCCGCCGCCAGCATCACCGCCCCTTCGAGAATCTCCCGAGTCCGACCTTGTGCCGAAGCGACCATCATGTTGAGAGCGATCGCAGTCGCGGCACTCGCGACGATCGCGAGACCAACTCCCCAGGCGATTGCGCGCCGTCCCGAGGCCTGACCGGTCTTCGCCACGAGGGCGAGAAGCATCGTCAACAAGAGGATGACCTCGACGCCTTCGCGAACGATTGTCAATAATGACGCCGCGAAGGCAGGCCCGAACAGGCCTTCGGGGATCGAGCGGCTCCTGTTGAGGGTCGAGGTCGTTTCGTCATGCAACGCGAGGAGCCGTGAACCAAGTCTTTCGCCCTTCAGACCTTGCCCCACCTCGCCTCGAATCTCATTGAAACGAAGCTCTAGCGGCCGGACATCTCCGGGTTTGTGAACCGCGATGAAGCGTTCGAGTGGCTCGAACTCGTCGAAATAGACTGAGGTCATCGCGGCCGCAGCTTCGTCCGGCTCATTCCTATCCGCCAGACTCCGCACGCCGTCAAGCCCCGCTTTCAGGGCTTTGAGTTGTGCCAGAGAATCGCCATGCGAAGGGGGCGAGGCAATCGACGCGGTTGCAACGCCGGTCTGAAGGTGATCGCCGTCCGTCACACCCTTCCTGTTCAGATCGGCGGCAGCTTTGACAAGGGTCAGCAAGAGTGACCGGGCGGTATCCACCGCTTGATCCGAGGTCCGCTTGCCTTCCGAAACCGCCCGCGACATTGCGACCACGGCGCGAAACTTACGTTCCAGGTCGCTCGCGGTCACATATCCAAGATGAAGCCGAATTGCGGTCTCCATGTCAGACGCTTCGAATTCCGCCCAATAGGCGTCTTCGGCGAGCTTCCGTGCCTTCTTGAAGCCGTTAGTTTTCCCGGCGGAGTCAAGACTCGCGGCGAGCAAGACACTGATCCGATCGATCACGTCGGCCCACTTTCGGGCAGGAACCATCTCACCAGGAGCCCGCTTCACACGCTCAGGAGCCGAGACCGTCAACGAACCGAGGTCGGTGTCGCCAACAACCTTGACCTCTTTGATCAACGGGGCTCCCATCTCGTGCCAGACGGTGAGCGTATACTCGCCGTCGGGCACACTCTCGATGCGGAAGCGGCCCTTGGCCGAGCAAACGCGGACCCAAGGCGACGCACTCACGACTACGAATCCTCGCATGTGACTGTGTACGTCGCATGCGAGTTGAATGACTCCCGCCTGGCCGGGCGTGAAGTCGCGGGGTTGGCCGGGTGCCATCGATTGGTTAAATTCGTTTCCTGGCGAAAACACGTGGACGTTGTGGGTTTCGGAATCCTCATTCGTGAATCGCAAGGTCTGGCCAAGAGGGATCGCCTGCACCCGAGGGACAAACTGAAGGCCGCGCTGATTGATCAACGCGACCTCAGCCGGCATGGCCGACGCGGAGTCAATTGTAGCCGCGGTTGCCTTCGGTTCGAGTCGGACCACCGCCGGGCTCACTTCGGGCGAACAGATCACAGGCATTACGACCTTGCCCGAAACCTCTCCCGCCTGGACGCCGACCGCTCCTCCTGCCACCACTGGACCGAGGATGACCGCCGAAAGAAAGAGCGTCGGCCACGGAATTGCCAGTCTTCGCATCCATTTCATATAGAGGCTCACCGCGTCTTGAAACGTCTGGGCGGGTCCGAATTCAGTGCAGCGGTCGAGAGGGGTCGTAGCTCGACGGATTGAGATTCAATCTCAATAGCCATATTATATTCACTGCGGCGAGGGG
>JAYVYS010000610.1:0-4462 GCA_043784005.1 Isosphaeraceae bacterium | reverse complement strand
GCCATCTCGGCCTCGACATCACGGACCGCCGCGTTGGCACGCTCCAGGGTCGTCCCCTCGTCGAAGTCGAGCACCAGCAGCAGCTCGTTCTTGTTGTCGTACGGCAGCATCTTAAGCGGGACCACTCGGAACGCCGCCAAACCCGCCGCGGCGGCCGTCAAAAACCCGATCACCACGAGGAACGAGATAGCAGCCCGCCGCGAGCCGATCAACGGGGCCATCATCGGGCGGAATAGCCGGTAAAGGAACGTGGCGCGGATCGCCTCGATGTCGTCGGCATCACTTTGGTGAGCGTGGCCCGAGTGGCCCCCGGTGGCGTACTTCTTGTGGAGCACCTGATAGGCCATCCACGGCGTGATCGTGAACGCCACCAGCATCGACATGAGCATCGCCACCGGCACGTTCAGGGCCATCGGTGCCATGTACGGACCCATCATTCCGGTGATAAAAAACATGGGCAGGAAGCTGACGATCACCGCGAGCGTGGCGCTGATGAGCGGCGGCCGGATCTCCGCAACCGCCTCCAGCACGATGTCGCGCGTGGCACGCCCGCGCATCTCAAAGTGTCGGGCGATGTTCTCGACGTCCACGATCGGGTCGTCGACAAGCAATCCCAGGGAGAGAATCAACGCGAATAAGGTCACGCGATTGATCGTGTATCCGAAGAGCAGGTTGACCCCGAGCGTCAAGCCGAAGACGACGGGAACAGCCACCGCGACGATCATCGCCTCGCGCCATCCGAGGCTCAGGGTCAGCAGCGCGATCACGATCACGATCGCCACCCAGAGCCCCTCGACCAGTTCGTTCACCTTCTCGTCGGCGGTCAGGCCGGAGTTGCGGGTGATGACCAGCTCCATGCCGGTCGGGATGACCTCGGTTCGGAGTTTCTCGGCCGCGCGGAGGACCGACTCGGCGACGGCCACCGCGTTGGTCCCCTTCTGCTTGGCGATCGCCAGCGTGACGGCGGGACGAGGCGCGGCGGGTTCAAGGATCTCGGAAGTCGAGTCCGCTCTTTTGAGCTCCTCGTGCTTGCCAACCTCGGTGCCGGGGAATCCCTCGGGCGCCTCGAACCCCTGCGCGGGTCCCCAGCCATGACGCACGTAGCTGGCCACTTCGTCGGGGCCGTCCCGCACGGTCGCCACGTCCTTGAGGAACACCGGGCGATCCTTGAAGACGCCCACTACCAGTTCCGGAAGCCGCTCCGGACGGTCGGCGGCCACGCCCCCCTCGACCCGGACCACGGCATCGTTGCGGGTAAAATCACCGGCGGGGAGCGTCACGTTCGCCCCCTGAATCGCCCGCTGGACTTCCAACGGGCTCGTGGCATAGGCCTGGAGCCGCTGGGGATCGAGGTCGATCCGCACCGTGCGGGGCTCGCCCCCCACGACATAGGCCCGCGACACCCCCGGCAGCGCCGAGAGCCGCTGAACCAGCTCCTCGCCCACCCGGCGCAGTGTGTAACTCTGCCCCTCAGTCCCGGTGAGGGCCAGCGTGACGACCGGCACGTCGTCGATCTCCACCGGCTTGACCACCCATCCGGTGACCCCGGCTGGGATCACGTCCTGGTTCTCGTTGACTTTCTTGAACAGCTTGACGAGGCTCCGTTCGCGGTCCTGGCCGACGTAGAACCGCACCGTGATGACGGCCTGGTTCTCCCTCGCCATGCTGTAGACATATTCCACGCCGTCAATCTGATAGAGCATCTTCTCAAGCGGGGTCGCCACGAGCTGTTCAACCTGTTCGGCCGAATAACCCGGCATGCTGACCATGACGTCGGCCAGCGGGACGACGATCTGCGGGTCCTCTTCGCGGGCCGTGACGAACAAGGCGGCCAGCCCGATCAAGACCGAAACGACGATCAGGATGATCGAGAAGTTGTTGTCGAGGAAAAGGTGGACGATGCCGTTGAGGAAGTCGTGATGCTTCGGCTCGACGTTGGCATGGGCGTTACTCTGCGGAGTCATGACCGCCCTTTCGCGTTCTTGAGTCCGGCTTGCCGGGGCAGGACGACCTTTTCCCCTTCGCTCAAGCCCGAGAGCACCTCGCGGCCCTCGTCGAGCGTCCGTCCGAGTTGCACGGCCCGACGGCTCACCGTGTTTCCCTCGATCACGTCGACCTCGTCGAGCTGCCCGACCCGCCGGATCGCTTCCGGAGACACGACCAGGACGTCTTCATCCTCCAAGGGGATGAAGATCCGGCCGAACATACCGCTGTAAACGTTGGGTGGGCACGGTCCGGTGACCTTAACCTGGAACGAACGGCTTTCCGCCTGCGCCTCGGGTACGATCTCGCTGATCGTGGCCTGACATTCGTAGTCGAAAGTGTCGAGGCGAGCGAGGATCACCTGGCCGACCTTCAACCGCAAGGCCAGCGACTCGCGGACCGTCGCGATCAACTGCATATGCACGGGGTCGTACATGGTCACGAGTGCCTGGCCCGGAGTGACGGTGTCTCCGGCGTTGACCTTCTTGTCGATGACCTTGCCGCTGATCGGGGCGCGGACGGTGGCATAGGCCTCGAAGATTCGGGTCTCCTCCACCGCCCGCTGGGTCCTCTCGAGGTCGGCCTTGGCGGTTCGCAGGGCGGTGTTGGCCAGGTCGAGTTCACTCTGCGTGATCGACTCCCGGGACCGGAGCCTCTGCGCCCTCCCCAATTCGATCTCCGCCTGATCGTATTTCGCCCTGGCCGAGGTCTCCGCGGACTGGGCTTGCTCGATCCTGGACTTGAGGTCGGCCTTGTCAAGCACGACGAGCACCTCGCCCTGCTTCACCTTCTGACCCGCCTTGACCCGTACCTCCTCGACCCTCGCCAGGAGCTTCGAGGCGACAACCGCCTCGTACACCGCCCGGATGGTCCCGACCGCGGATTCCTGACGCGGACGGCGGACGAGCTTCACGACACCTCCGTCCCGAGCGGCCTCCCCGGAGGACGCCCCCACGACCCCTTTGTCCGACCGCACGTTCACCTTGAGCTGAAAAACACCGCCCAGCAGCATCATCAAGCCGACAATGCCCACCGCGGAAAGCGTTGTAAGCGTCAGCGTTAGCAAGACACGGGTCATGCGCCGGTGTCCCTTGGGTTTGCGCTCAGTTACCGAGGCCATGAACCACCCCCCCCTCCGGGCAAACCGTGCTGTCTCGTGGGTGATCGACTCCGACCACCCAGATGAAGACTGTGAGATCACATTGGGTCGGTCGTCATCGACCCACTTTGAAATACTGTATGCCCAATCGGTTATTTAGTCAACGCGTTGCTCACTGTTGCCTACCAGCGATTCGCACAAGCATGATGCCCGTGAAAAAGCCCCGTTCGTGTATTCAAGCACGTCGGGGCCTTCGTAAGCCGGTTCCCGGACAGCCTCTCGCGAGCCAGCCTAGTTTTGCTGACTATACTCACCCGAGAGGTTTCGGGACAGTGACCGGCGAGGTAATACTGCTGCAAAAACCGCCTAGTCGGCCTAGACGAGCTAAACCCAACGATGATACTGGTGGGGAATTTAACCACCCGCTCGGACGGCCGGGCGCAGGGCTGCGAACCGGGAGCAGTGTGTCCCCGCGACCGCTTTCCCTTCCCACCAGTCACTGAGCCGTATCACGTTGATGGCCGTCGCCGTCAGCACGTGTTGCAGATGCACCTTGGCCTGCCCGATGTACCGGCATTGCCGTAACCCACACCGTCGGATCGCTTGCTCATGGGTTCCCTCGATTCCGGCAAGTGCCGCGTAACGCGAGCGGAACCCCTCGGTCCTCTGTTCCCGGCGGGCTCCCTGCAGCGCCTCGTGATGCTCACGAGCCTGCAGGCCGATGATCCGCGGCTCCTTCTCCGACTTCGTGCACCGCGCCCGAAACGGGCAGGGCGTGCAATCTCTCCGATCGAACCGCGCCTCGAACTCCATGCCGTTTTTTGGATACGTGTTGGGGAGCCAGGAGATAATCTCGTTCCCCGCGGGGCAGGTCACCACCTGCCGGTCCCAATCCACGACGAAGTTCCCTTTGTCGAAGGTAGCCGTTCACAGCCTGGGTGTTGTCAATTCTGAATGAGATCATTATCGTCCAGCCATGGCACCGCCGCCGCCGCTCCCAGAACCGTTATGGAAGGCAGCTTCGCCTGAGCTTCAGGTGGCAGTCCTCGCTCTCGTGCAAGCCTATGAAGCGCGGATCGCCCTTCTCGAGGGCCGCCTCAGCGATCTCGAGAACCGGCTCAAGCTTAACTCCACTAACTCGTCCAAGCCCCCTTCGTCCGATCCGATCGGGATGAAGCGGAAGCCTCCGGCACCTCAGAGTGGGAAGAAACGTGGCGGCCAGCACGGGCATCGCAAGGTTAGGAACTGGGAAACAATAACCTACCGAATTCGCTCTAAGTTGAACCGCAAAACAAACTATGCTTCGACCGCACCGGCTTCCTGCGCAATTTCTTGAAGAAGATCGTCATGATCAAACATAAAGCCCATCCGCTCCCGTTT
>JAYVYS010000609.1:0-3224 GCA_043784005.1 Isosphaeraceae bacterium | reverse complement strand
CGGACCCGAAACTCCTGAAGCGCGCGCTCCATGCGTCTGGCGGCGTCAATGAACCGATTGCCGCTCGCGGTCAGTTTCACAAGAAGCGAATCATAAAAGGGCGTGATGATGCTTCCCGTGATCGCCATCCCGCCATCGAGCCGGATACCCAGGCCGCCGGGAGAGCGGTAATGGGTGATCCTGCCGTAATCGGGCGTGAACTTGTTCGCCGGGTCTTCGGTCGTTACGCGACATTGGAATGCATATCCGAGCACGCGAACGGAATCTTGCCCGTTCAGGTTGATCTCCGGGTCCGAGAGGGGGGCTCCTTGAGCGACGAGAATCTGGGCCTTGATTAGGTCGATCCCGGTGACCACTTCGGTGACGGTGTGTTCGACCTGAATTCTAGGGTTGACTTCAATGAAGAAGAACTTGCCCGTTTCGACATCGACGAGAAACTCGACGGTTCCCGCGTTCTGATAGACCACGTGATTGCCGATCCTCAGCGCGGCGTCGCAGATCGCAACGCGAAGGTTCGGATCGAGATTGTAGGCCGGGGCGATCTCGATGATTTTCTGATGCCTGCGTTGAAGGGAGCAATCGCGTTCATAAAGGTGGACGAGGTTACCGTGATTGTCGCCGAGGAGCTGAACCTCGATGTGCTTCGCCTTGCGAATGAATTTCTCAAGAAAGACGTCGGGGACGCCGAACGCCGTACCGGCCTCACGCCTCGCCTCGTTGAGCGCCGCGTCGAGTCCCTCCGGGCCTTCCACAACGCGCATTCCGCGACCGCCGCCCCCCATTGAGGCCTTGACGATCACCGGATAGCCAAGCGAACTCGCCAGCGTGTGGGCCTCGGTGCCTGGCATCACAGGCGTGTCGCTGCCGGAAAGGATTGGAACCCCGGCCTCTTTTGCGATCGCGCGGGCGGCGACCTTATCCCCTAGTTTGTCCAGAAGCTCCGGCGAAGGACCGACCCAGATGATTCCGGCGGCCTGGCAGGCCCGCGCGAATTCGGCGTTTTCGGAGAGAAATCCATAGCCAGGGTGGATGGCGTCCACCGCTTTCGCTTTGGCCATTTCAATGATTGCGGGGATGTTCAGATAGCTACGAATCGGCTCTCCCGCAGTCCCGACCTGATACGCCTCGTCCGATTTGAGACGATGCATCCCGAAGCGGTCTTCGTGCGAATAAATGGCAACCGTGCGGATTCCCAGCTCGTGTGCGGAGCGGAAGACCCGGATCGCGATCTCACCCCGGTTGGCTACCAGTAACTTCTGGATTTCAGGCATGACGCTACCACCACCCTCGATCGTTCAAATCAACAGAGACCGCAAGGCGCGTGATTCACCCCGCCTCGCAACCCGGCTTGAAGAGCAACACGATACCAGATTTTCGGTGAGGATTGGCGTAAGTTGCCGGTCGGAATGATGAGGATTGTGAAGTCAGCGGTCGACCCGGGATTGTTCCATTTCGTCCCACACGTCCGTGAGCATGGCGAGAATCGTTTTGGTGCTGTGATCAGGCTGGTGGCAAAACCGCGCCGGAATCCGTCGTGAGCGAGATCCGTTCTTTCGTTCCGAGCCGGACCTCGCCATTACTCGGGTTGTTGATGAGGGGGATGACGGTCGCTTAGAATGATCTCAGCCATGAAGACAAACTCTAATAATCGTGCGACGAATGACCCTTCCCGACGCTCTGGGCATCGAATGGAAGTCCCGCCATCGGAACCCGGCAGAACCGGCCCGGCGGGTGTTCTCGTGAGCGGAGGGATCGACAGCGCTATCCTTTGCGTGGATTTGCTGCACGAGCATTCGCGAGTTCACCCGATTTATGTCAGGTTCGGTCTGCGTTGGGAATCAGTGGAACTGAAGTATCTCATGAATTTCCTTCATACTCTGCGATCAAAGTGGCCTGAACTCGCTCCCCTGACCATCCTCGAAGAACCGATCACTCAGGTCTATGGAGCGCATTGGAGCAACGTCGGCGAGCCGGGCGTGCCAGGTTTTGAAACCGCCGATGATGCGGTTTATCTCCCTGGCAGAAACATATTACTGGCCGCGAAGGCGGCGGTATGGTGTCGTCTTCGCGACATCAACACCCTTGCCTTCGGTACGCTCAAGGGGAACCCGTTCCCCGATAGCTCTCCGACGTTTTTCGAAGACTACGAGGCCCTGCTCAACCTCGCGATGCGGGGCCAGCTACGCATCATTCGTCCCTTTGAGCGGTTAAGCAAGATCCAGGTCATCGCGCGTGGGGCGGGACTACCCCTGCACCTCACGTTTTCCTGCCTCGACCCCACCAAAAGCAAGCACTGCGGTGTTTGCAACAAGTGCCAGGAGCGTAGGAAAGCCTTCCAAAAGGCCGGCTGGTTGGACCGCACCGAATACGTCGCGAGTCCCGCGGCGATCCCTCAGAGCGAGCCCCAAGCATGTATCGAGTGACCCGCGAGATCGCGTTTTGTTACGGACATCGACTGCTCAATTATGAGGGAAAGTGCCGGCATTTGCACGGCCATAACGGCAAGGCGATCATTGTATTGGAGGCGTCGAAGCTCGACGAGCGCGGCATGCTTGTCGATTTCAGCGAGATCAAGCGACACGTCCAGCGCTGGATTGATGAAAATCTTGACCACAACATGCTGCTCTGCCAAGACGACCCGATTCTGCCGATGCTTAGAGAATGCGGTGAACGGGTCTTCGTGATGGATACGAATCCCACGGCGGAGAACATCGCCCGCTTGATTTACGACAAAACGAAGGAGTTCGGACTGCCGATTGTTGAAGTGATTCTGTGGGAAACAGAGAATTGCAATGCGTCATTTTCGGGGTGATTTCTCGATCCGAGGTTGAGTTCGCGAAATTCCCGAGCGATTACTGGAGAGACGAAGGCGAACAAATTCAATCATTTCTCGCCTTCCGCAATTTCAAAAAATCCGTTGATTTCAGCTTGAGACGCCTAATGACCGTGCCCGTCGCCCTCACCATGTCCGTGTCCATCGTCAACGGGTTTTGGTGTTGGCGGCACAAAGGTATTGCGTTGGTACGGGAACTTGATGTCGTCGACCCACCATTCGTACTTGCCTTTGCTATTTCGCACGGCCTTCATCGTCGCAAGAGCGAATCGCTCTTTCTCCTCAGCGTTTTTCGACTGTGGGTCGTGAAGCTCAAACAAGGCCGCGGCATACATGGTCAGGTCGAAATCGCCATGCTTTTCGATCGAAGCGAAATGAATCTCGGACCCGG